>NZ_RZTC01000023.1:0-67036 GCF_004023165.1 Mesorhizobium sp. M7A.F.Ca.MR.176.00.0.0
CATCACCACGGCACGCCTCAACGACGTCGACCCGAAAGCCTGGCTCGCCGACGTCGTGGCCGCATTGCCGATCTTCCCGCCTCGCGTCTGCACGAACTACTGCCCTGACAATGGAACCGCCTGCGCGAAGCCGACAAGCCCGCCGATCAGCAGGCCGCCTGACCTTCACGCAAGTCCATCATAGAGCCCGCCGCGGCCACGCGCGCGTGCTAATCATGCGGCCTTCGTCGTATGCGTACGATAGGTCGCAACCTTGACGCCAACCACTGTCATCAAGGCCACCAAGGCACTGGGCGCCGATGCCCAGAGTTTTACGCGTGAGGTTAAGTCTGAGAATTGGTTGGTGTCGAACAGAGGAACGCGTCCGCCGGACCAGAATACTGGATGCTTATAATGTCACCCCAGACAGCGAAGCCATCGGCCAGGACAAGCCCGACGCAGATAGCAGCCTGATTGTCATAGAAAAATGCGCCCTTGCCAGGCGCTAACAAGACATCTTCGATCTGCATTTCGTTTCGCTCGGGTTGTTCCAAATGCGTTAGCCGCCTGGCCAACAATACGTCACTTGCCAACGAGTTCGCCAATGCAGATGGAGGCACTTGCCGCCGTCAAAGGTCTCTCGGAGACGATGCTGAGTCCTGAATTCCAGTTTCGCCGGTGTGAAGAATGGACCAATCAAGCCGTCTGACATACCGAAGGACTCACGAACGTGCTTCATCGCCGCAGTCGTGGATCGAGCGCATCTCTGAGGCCGTCGCCGATATAAGCGACGCTGAGGACTGTGAGCGAAATCGCAATCCCCGGCCACAGCACTAGTTGCGGGTAAACCTGCATCTGTCCCATCCCGTCATAGAGCAGCCGCCCCCAGGTCGGGAAATCTGGCGGAAAGCCTAAACCGAGAAACGACAGCACGCTTTCCGTGATAATGGCGTCGGCGATGCCGAGAGTGGCCGAGACAATGATCGGCGACATGACGTTGGGCAGCACATGCCGAAAGATGATCCGATGCGGCGGGGTGCCGATGCTGCGCGAAGCCAATACGAATTCGCGCTGCTTTACGGCCAACACCTCGCCCCGCACGATGCGCGCCGTGCCCATCCAGCTCATCACGCCGATGATCGACACGATTAGGATGAAACTCCCCAGATCGGGTCCGAGAACGCTTGCCACCGCATCGCGGAACAGCATCACTGCGACTAATAGCAATGGGAGCACCGGCAATGACAAACAGAGTTCGGTGAGCCGCATCAGCGGCCCATCAAGGGATTTGAAGTAACCGGTAAGGACACCGACAAGCGTGCCGATACAAATAGAGATGACCATCGCCGTCAGGCCGACGGCGATCGATATGCGACCGCCTGTCATCATCCGCGCCAGTAAATCGCGCCCAAGCTGGTCAGTGCCCAACGGATGGCCCCAGCTTGGTCCCGCGTTCATAGTCGTGAAGTCGATATAGGTAGGGCTTACGCGCCAAACGAAGGGGACGAAGAGGACACCTACGACAATCAGGAAGAAGACGGCCGCCCCGGCGAGCGCGCCCTTGTGGGTCTTGAACTGGTCCCAGACGTCCCACCGCTGATTGCGCGACGGTGCCTCGATCAACACAGGGTCCACGTCGGCGACGGGATCGGTAGTTGGCGTTTGCAAAACAAACGCCTCGGCAACTTCTTTCGGCTCGTGGTAGCTAAGCAGATTAGTCATAGCGAATCCTGGGATCGAGTACGCCGTAGAGCAGATCGGCAATCAGGTTGAAGACGACGATCAGCACAGCGAAGATGAAGGCCAATGTCTGCACCATCGGCACGTCGTTGGCGGAGATGGCGGTAATCAGGAGCTCGCCGATTCCGTTGACCTTGAATATCTGCTCGGTGACGATGGCGCCGCCGAAGATGCTTGGCAGCCCGAGCGCGATGATAGTGACCACCGGGATCATCGAATTGCGCAACACATGGATGAAAACGACCACATGCTCTCCCATTCCCTTGGCACGAGCCGTGCGGACGTAGTCCTGGCCGAGATTGTCGAGCATTGACGACCGCAGATAGCGGCTGATGTAAGCCGTGGTCTGAACAGCTAGCACCATCACCGGCATGGCCATTTGCCGGAGTTGCTCGAGAAAACTGCCCCAGTTGTCCACGACGAGATTGGTGTTGTAGATCGTCGGAAGCCAGTCGAGATACACGGCGAAGATCAGAATCGCCAGAACGCCCGAGAAGAAAGACGGTACGGCAAGGCCGAACATCGAAAAGAAAGTGCCGATCTGATCGAACACAGAATATTGCTTGTAGGCCGAGACGATGCCGATCGGCAGAGCAATCAGCACACCGACGATATAGGCGAGGCCGACGACTACCAAGGTTTGAGGAAGGCGTTCGGCGATAATGCTGAAGACCGGGCCGCGCGATTGCCAGGAGATGATGCGCTGTACACCGTCCGAAAAGTGCGTTCCGAAAAGAACGTCGAAGCCATGCAACGGCTCGATTACGAAGAACTGCTTCAGCCAAAGAAGATACTGGACGAACAGCGGCCCGTCGATGCCAAGAGCGGCGCGCATCTTTGTGCGCACTTCAGGCGGAAGGGAAGGGGGCAACTGCGATAACGGATCGCCAGGCGCCATTTTGAGCAGCGAGAAGATCACGAGGCTTATTAATAACAGGGTCGGGATCGCGATAAGCAGTCGTCGGATGGCATAGTTGAGCATGCGCCGTACCTATTGCTGCCGGCCGCGGAAATAGTGCCCGCGGCCGGTGTGGAAATGGAAGCCGAGCACCCTTACAAGAACACGCAGGCTCTCATTTTTTGCGATACCAGTCCTGAGCGTTCCCCAACTCGGAATCCCAAGCGTTCGGGATAGTGCCGCCCAGCGTATTGGAAATCGCCGAGACGACTCCGCGCCAGACCAGTGGCATGATCGCGTAACTGTCCGTTAGAATGGTATCGAGTTTTTTGACTATCTCGCCGCGCTTCTGGATATCAGCGGTCTTGCCGAGTTCTGTCACGAGCGCGTCGTAGTTCGTGTCGCAGTAGCGCGGGGTGTTCGTGCCTGGAGAGCCCGGCTGCGGAACCCGGCTACAGGTGTAGGCTTCGACATATGCGCCGGGATCGGTACCGTCAAAGTAGTCGGCCCACATCTGGGCGTCGGCGTAGAAGTTCGTGTACGTTTCCGGATTGCTCGGATCGCTGCCGAAGAAGACCGAAGCGTCGACGCTCTTGAGCTCTACCTCAACGCCTATCTCGTGCCACCACTGCTTGATGATCGCCTGGAACTGGTTGCGCACGGCGTTGGTCGTGGTCACGAAAGTGAGGTTCAGCTTTTCGCCGTCCTTCTCCCGGATGCCATCGGGCCCCTGCTTCCAGCCCGCCTCGTCAAGAAGCCTTTTGGCGTCCGGGATGTCCTGCTCCAGGCAGCCCGTACTGCCGGCGGCGAAGGTCGGCGGCGCCGGAACGAAGTCGCAGGTGGGCTTGCCCATGGAGCCGTAGCCGATCTCGCTCAACCTCACGCGGTCTAGCGCCATCGACAGAGCCTTGCGCACGCGAACGTCGCTGAGAATCGGGTGTGGATGTTTGGCTGTCGAACGCTCCTCCGGCGGGAGGCTGGGCGAGGGATCGGTTAGGTTCATGAAGAGGAATTCGACTTGCGCCCCGAAGGCCACCGCCACCTTGCCCTTGTCCCCTTTCTCCATCTCGCTTAGCACGTCCGGAGCGAGCTGCAAGTTTATGGCGTAGTCATATTCGCCCGTCTGCAGCACGGCACGGGCCGCCCCGAGCGCATCGCCGCCGCCCTTGATGTCGACCTCGGCGAAAGCGGGCTTGTTCGGATCGCGGTAGTTCGGGTTGGCCTTTAGCTGGATCGCGTCATTCGGCTTGAAACTGGTGACGACAAACGGCCCGGTGCCGACCGGATAGAAATTGGCTTCGGTGCAGGTCTGGGCCTTTGCGCCGAGGCAGTCGGCGAACTGGTTGGCCTGGATAATCGGAGACGCCTTCCCGACAAAGAGGGTATAGGGGACTCCCGTCGGCTCCTTGAACGTCACTTTAACGGTCAGATCATCCAGCGCCTCGACCTTGTCGACACCCTGGAATCTAGCTGTTGAGCAGCCAACCTTTGGGTCCATACAGTAGTTGGCGGTGAAAACCACGTCCTTCGAGGTGACCGGCGAACCGTCGGACCATTTGAGGCCTGGCCTCAGCTTCCAGGTGATCGACTTGAGGTCCTTGGCGACGCCGCCGTTTTCGACGGTCGGGATCTCCGCGGCAAGCCGCGGGAAAAGCTCACCATTCTCGTCATAACCGGCTAGCGGCTCAAGCACTAGCGAGGCAGGAATGGTCTCCTTGTCGCCTTGCGCGAGGTAAGAGTTCATCATCGACGGCGCCTGCCAATTCAGGATCTTGACGGCGCCGTCTGTGCCGCGTCCGGCAAATGCAGACGATGCGGCTAGGGTCGCTACCATCCCCCCTGCTAGAAGTGATTTTAATCTTAACATTCTGTTGTTCTCCTCTTTTTTTAACCTCGGCCTGGCTTATTCTGGCCTTTTGCCCCACGCCTAAATCCGTCCTCGTGGTGAATCACGGACGCGTTAGTGAAACCTTTCTGCGAGGGACCTCGCTTCCACTGCTTCACTCGGCCCTGTGGCAAGCGACCCAGCGCTCTCCGGCCAGCTTTCGCCAAGCCGGTTGCTCTACCGCGCACCTGTCGAACGCGACCGGGCAGCGGGTGCGAAATCGACACCCCGAAGGCGGATTGGCCGGGCTCGGTACATCGCCCTTGAGGACGATGCGCTGCCGAGCTCGCTCTACCCTTGGATCCGGCACCGGGACCGCAGAGAGCAATGCTTTCGTGTAGGGATGCATTGGGTCTTTGTAGATGAGGTCGCGCGGTGCGAGTTCCATCACCTTGCCCAGATACATCACCGCGACATCGTCACAGAGGTGACGAACCATTGAAAGGTCGTGACTGATAAAGAGGTATGTCAGCGAGAACTGCTCCTGGATGTCTTTGAGGAGATTGACCACCTGAGCTTGGATGGAGACATCCAAGGCGGAGATCGGCTCGTCGCAGACAATGAAGTCCGGATTGAGTGCGAGCGCCCGGGCGATGCCAATGCGTTGGCGCTGGCCGCCGGAGAATTCATGCGGGTAGCGGTTGGCGAATTTCGGGTTGAGGCCCACTGAATCGAGCAACTCGCGGATTCGCCTCTCCTTTTCCGTGCCTTTTAGCACAGCGTGCTCATTGAGCGGTTCAGCGATGATCGAGCCGACGGTCATGCGCGGATTGAGGCAGGCCTGCGGATCCTGGAAGATCATCTGCATGCGCGCGCGCATGCGGCGCAGCTTGTTGCCCCCGATGTGCGTGATGTCTTGTCCATCAAATTCGATGCGGCCGCCGGTGGGGTCGTAAAGGCGCAGGATAACGCGCCCCGTCGTCGTCTTGCCGCAGCCGCTCTCGCCAACCAGGCCCAGCGTTCGGCCTCGCCTGACTTCCAAATTCACGCCGTCCACCGCTCTGATGCTGCCTGCCTGCCGCCCGAAGACACCCCGATAGGTCGGGAAATGCAAGGTCAGGTTACTGATACGGAGAAGGACGTCGTCGTCGCCGGCCTGTCCATCTCTGGCGAGGATGCTGGGCTCAGAAATCATCGCGCGGCCTCCCCCTGGTTACGTCCCACCAGCACGCCGCATCGTGAGCTTGGCTAACAGGCATCAGCGGCGGCCTTTCGCTGAGACACCGGTCGAAAGCATGCGGACATCTGGGCGCAAAGGGACAGCTAGTCGGAAAGACGGTGAGATGGGGCGGCTGGCCGCCAACGCTCTTCAGTCGCTCCTGCCCCGACATATTGGCCCGCGGCAAGGTTTCCAGAAGCGCGCGCGTATACGGATGACTGGGATTTGCGTAGAGATCGTTGACAGCGGCGCATTCGACAACAAGTCCGCCATACATGACCATCACCCGATCGGCGATCCCGGCTACCACACCGAGATCATGTGTGATCCAGATGATGCTCATGCCGATTTCCTGGCGCAGCTTCTGCATGAGGTCCAGGATCTGGGCCTGAATCGTCACGTCGAGGGCGGTCGTCGGCTCATCGGCGATAAGCACCTTTGGGTCACAGGCTAACGCAATGGCGATCATCACCCGCTGGCGCATCCCACCGGAGAACTGGTGCGGATAGTCGTCTATCCTGTCCTGCGGCGAGGGAATGCCGACCCGCGAGAGAAGCTCGATCGCACGCTTGCGCGCCTCGCTACGGCTGAGACCGAAATGCTTGCGCAACGGCTCCATCAACTGGTAGCCTACCGTGAAGACCGGGTTGAGCGATGTCATCGGGTCCTGGAAGATGAACCCAACCTCGCCGCCGCGGACATTTCGCATTTCGCTCGGGTTAAGCGACAAAAGATCCCGGTCCCCGAGACGCACCCTTCCAGACACGATTTCGGCAGGCGGCGTTGGC
The DNA here is from genome assembly GCF_004023165.1 of Mesorhizobium sp. M7A.F.Ca.MR.176.00.0.0. Lineage (NCBI taxonomy): Bacteria > Pseudomonadati > Pseudomonadota > Alphaproteobacteria > Hyphomicrobiales > Phyllobacteriaceae > Mesorhizobium > Mesorhizobium sp. M7A.F.Ca.MR.176.00.0.0. Next base: position 6,450 of record NZ_RZTC01000023.1, read on the forward strand.
AGGAGCTTCATGAGCGACATCATCGTAACGCTCTTGCCAGAGCCGCTTTCACCGACGACGCCAAGCAGTTCGCCGGGATTAAGTTCAAAGCTGACGCCGTTAACGGCGTGGATCGTGGTTCCGCGGGTCCTAAAAACAATCCGCAGGTCCGACACCTGCAAGACCGGCGCGTCGTTTATTCTGTGTGATGTCCGACCCACTAAAGCTACCCCTCGTTTCACCGAACGCCCTCAATGTGTCCCGGATAGCTCGGCCAGTGCCTTCTCAAGCTGGACCACGTGCGTTTCACGCAGAACTGGCAACTGAATGAATCGGCAATCCCTCCCTTTTCTTTCGATTCTGACGAGGCTTCCTTTTCCATTATGGCGGGATGAATTCTATTATGGCGGGACAAGCGAACTCTACTCGCTTTCGTTGATAATCAACGGCCGGCCGGATTACGTCAATTATAGTTTGTATAATGTTGTTATCTAGAAGCGAGATGGGTCAAACTGGATAAGTGCGATTGGGTGACTTTGAGCGCGCCGCTGATGCGGTTCGCTCTTGGTGATTGCGGTTGAGAGTTCGTCCCGGATATGGTGATGGGCTTCCCCGGTTTCGTTTCTAGTGACAAGGATCCGCGATCGATCGAAAGCGGGCAGCTCAGGCCCATGAGGCGTCGATGTTGCAGTTGGGCCAGCCATTGGCGATGCGCTCGATGTCTGGTAAAGTCAGGCGTGCGGATCAACCTGATTAACCTTGGCGGTCTATGCCGGGTTGTGTGCGTCAAGTTCTGCAAATTGGGGGCGGCCACGATGCTGGTCATGCGGCTTGGCGCAAAGCAAGCTTCTTGTGCTCGCGCAGGTCATCCATGTTGATGTAGCGGTTGGCCTCCATCCAGTTTTCGTTGGTTTCGACGGCCAGCGCCCTGACCAGGCGCAGGCAGCTTTCGGCGTTCGGGAAGATGCGCACGACATAGGTGCGCCGGCGGATTTCCTCGTTGAGGCGTTCCAGCATGTTGGTGGACTTCAGGTGCTTGTGGTGCTGGCGCGGCAGGCAAAAGAAGGTCAGCGTGCATTCGATGGTCTCCTCTACCCAGCTCGTCAGTCGCGGATAGCGGCCCGACCATTTGGCAAGCCATGCGGCGAGATCGGCCTTGGCCTCGGCGAGATCGCGCCGGTCATAGAGCCAGCGCAACTCCTGCAGGCAATCATCGCCACGATTTCTCGGCAGGTGATCGAGCGCGTTCCTGAGGCACGTAGCAGCGCTGCCAGGCGGCTTCGGGGATCACCCCGCCGATCGCCGCCACCAGGCTGGCATGATCGTCGGACACGACCAGTTCGACGCCCCTGAGCCCGCGCGCCTTCAGCGCGACAAGGAAGTCCCTCCAGGCCGAGCGGCTTTCGCGATTAGCCATCTCGACGGCCAAGATCTGGCGCCGGCCGTCCCAATCGATGCCGACAGCGATCAGCACCGCCTGGCTCATGACGACGCCGGCCTCACGCACCTTCTCATAGCGCGCATCGAGGATGAGGTAAGGAAACGGCTCTTGAAGGGGGCGCCTGGCAAAGGCAGCGAGGCTCTCGTCCAGCCGCTTGTTGATGGCCGAGATCGACGAGGCCGAGAACGCATGGCCGCACAGCTCTTCGGTGATCGCCTTGACCTTCCTGGTCGACACGCCCTGCACATACATCTCCGCAAGCGTCGCCACCAAGGCCCGCTCGGAACGCTGGTAACGCTCGAAAAGCTCGGTCGAGAAGCGGCCGGCCCGGTCCTGCGGAACCCGCAGCTCAAGCTTGCCGACCCGCGTGACAAGGGTGCGGCCGTAATAACCCGAGCGGTAGCCGAGCCGCTCAGGTGTGCGCTCGCTCTTCGAAGCCCCCAGCGCCTCGTCCATCTCGGCCTCGAGCACCTCCTGCATCACCGCACGGATCACTTCGTGCAATCCATCCGGGTCCGAAAGCAGAATGTCTTTGACGGCAGCGCTGGCGGTCTTACTTTCAATCTTGGTCATGGTGGCGTTCCTTCGCGGGAATCGGTGACGTTAACAATCACCAGCCTGCCATGACCGCCCTCTCTCAGCGAATTTGCAGAACCCTCAGCACACTACCCTATGCCGACCGCCGAACTTATGCCGAGCGGGTATACCAGGACGTAGACTCATAACCGCGTAGCCAGATGCGAATTGCGACAAGTTTCAGTGCGGCGAGGTAGTTCTCGGCCAGTAGGTGACGATCCGGATATTGAGCCGGCCGTTGCTAGTCAGAACGTAGGAGAAAGGGAGGCCCATGTTGGGAACCTAGATGATCGCGCCGCGTACACAAAGGCACAAACGCAAGTCCCAATCCATTCGTCTCTCGGTCATCCCTCATTTATGAGTTCACGGCCTAAAGTTTTTTGTGGCTTGGTCGCAGCTTGATCGCATAAGCGGTTCCCTCAGTTCCGAAGTCGGAACATGACGCAGGCCTCCCAGGTAAGTTCAATCACCTTTCCCGCGCACCTGCCGGATCTACAGCCCTGCCCCTTGATGATATGGACTTCGCGATATGTTGCCCGCTCGTCCGGCCCGGGGTGCCTCACATCCGGTTTCTGTTCGCCAGATCGCGCTCCACGCTTCCTTCAGACACCACCTCGCGGCAACACCCTTGGCTTCACTAGCGTTCACCTCCATCACATTTGGCGGTTCGGCTTGCGGGTGAAGCTTCTGTTTTGAAGGATTGCGGCTGTTAAGGTTAAAGCGCAATCTTGAGAATAGGAGCAATAAGATGGCCGAGTTGAGCCCGCTTCGCCCGGCGCATGATCGAGGATATCACGATCCGTAATCTGTCGCCGGCCACGCTGCGCTCCTATGTGCATGCCGTGGCGAAGTTTTCGCACTACTTTGGCCGTTCTTGGTCCGGAGGAGCACCACGACTCCCATGGTGAGCACGCGGCCAGCTTGCGAGTGGGGATCGGGAAACTACAATGCGTGGAGAGCATGCGACGCCAAACACCATTATTTTCGCATTGTGGCCTTAACGGCCCGGCATCAGAGGGTGCCCCCCATAGCGATGTCGCTGCGCATCTGGGGGTCCCCGCCAGCGCGGGCTAAAGACCGACGCACCGGCTTGGCCCCAGTTTGTTGATGCGCCCCCTCGGGCCAGATGGCATTCCGGACGCGGAGTTGGTGGCATCGCGCGCACAGGTAACGGCGTGCCAATCCTGGCAAACAGCACTACGACGACGGTCTCTACAACCCTATCTTATTTGGTCACCCTACCTTGGGCGAACTATGCCTGCCCGGGTCGGAGTTTGGCGGGTGATGTCTGAGCTGAAGCTCAACGAATTGGCAATCCGCCGGTGACAAACACAGATCCTTTTCGATAAGGCTGAGCTCGCTGGGTGCCCCATTCAGGTGCGGGCGCTTGCGCTTTCGCCCCCGGCATGATGGGAAGGAGGATTCTCGAAGGATATGTCTCCGAGTGATAGACCCTGTTAATGGATGCAGCGCCAGCTGGAATGCTGCCGATGGACGGCTTGGAGATGGGATTGGGAGCGCCGATGGTTAGCTCAAGACTGTGGCCTCGTCGCACTACATGAGCGATTGGCGACAACAGCGACATTCGCATCTCATAAATTTGCCCCGGCGTGAGTTTCTGGGTTTCGCGAAAAATATGAACGACTTCGTCAGAATAGCTCCGCTTTTCATCGACTGCGCGTAGTGACGCGCGCAGCAGGCCTGATTGAAGGAAGAGCACGTTTCCTTCCGAATCGACATCCTTCAAAGTTAGTTCCAAGTCTGCATCATCTCCATTGTCGATGCTGAGATAGAGTGTAACTTCCGGGTTCCCCAATAGTGTCATCTCGGAGAGCGCTACAGCCGTGCGGTAGTTCAACACACCTTCCTTGTTGGGCTGGATGGCGAATTGCTGATTGTTTCCATAGAGTTCTGCTCCAGACGGATAGAGGTAGGCGCGCGAGCCGTGATTGGGACGAGCATCAGGTTTGTCAGGCGATATCTTGGCATCGGCCGTCAGAAAGTACGGGCGACGCTCCACTGAAGATTCTGGCCAACCGTTGTGCTGTGTTACCCAACCCGCAACGGACTTCTTGGGATCTCCACCGGGCTCCCAAACTTCCCAATAGATAGTTACCGGCAATTCGTGTTCTATACCATTGTCAACCCTCTTTACCCAGCGATCCAGAAATTTCATACGCTCGTCGCTTACAATGCTATACTCACGGGGTCCCGGACCGGCGATACCGTGATCGCCGTTCATAAGGACAAGTTTCTGGTGCTCCAAGTTCGGCATCAGCTGAGTAAATAGCCGAGTGCTTTCCCTGACTGCACAGCGGTCCTGCCACGCACCAATAATCATTGTGGGGACAGCAACCTTGCCGGCAACCTCGTCGCGAGCCAAACAGATCGAGTCCCACCATTCATCCTTTAGTGGGCGCTTTCTGATCTCATCAAAGAATGAATGTTTGACGAGTTGTCGGTCGCCTCCACGAATTCGGACACATTCGGTATCCCCCGCGCTGATTCGCCCCTCCACTCCCTCAACCTGGGAAACGAACTCACTGTCGAGAGACCATCGCAATGTGGAGAGCTGCAGCATTCCGCCTAAGGAAATCCAATCGTCGTAGCCGTCTAAGACGCCGCTCGCCACAATGGCTCTCAAATGAGGCGGTCGTTCTGCTGCGACCCAGAATTGAACCGTGCCCGCAGATGAATTGCCGACCATTCCAATGTTGCCGTCGCTCCAGGGCTCTTCAGCAATCCATTCGACTATTTCGGCACCATAAATCCCTTCCTTTCGGTCAAACCAATAGTCGATGATGCCTTCCGAACAGCCCGTCGCTGGGAAGTTGGCCCCGACGAAAGCGTAGCCGGCGTTTAGAAACGGTTTCGCGACTTCGAAAGGTGCAAAGCCCGCTGTGTATGGGGAGTACCAGAAGACGCTCGGATAGCGGCCAGATTTCGGATAATACGAAATGTAGGCAATGCGCGTTCCGTCCTTCATCGACACGTAGCCCATGTCGCATGCGACGTCAGCTTCAGTAAGAGGGGCATTGAGTGTCATCTGCGAATCCCGTTCAATTTCCATTTACTTTGCTTTCATAATCGCGTTGAACAATGCACAAAAGCCGGAAGACATTCTTCGAAACAGGCGGCCTGTAGTGCTGAGCTTGGGCGGCCTCACATGGCTCCGACAATCAAGAACCGCGCTATGAAGCTAGCAGCGTCAGCGGCCGCTTTGAACGAATTATCCTTCGGCAAACGCAGGAAATCGGCGTTCCTCCGCTGAGGGCGCACGTAACGTGCAGAGTACTGGCCTGCTGCCGGTTTCGTGGACACCGAGATAAGGTGTTTAACGGAACTGGAGAGTGGAAATGCAGAGAAGGAAGTTCAGCCGCGAGTTCAAGCTTGAGGCAGTGAGGCTGGTGAAGGATCGGGGCGTCGTGGTGACCCAGGCGGCCCGCGACCTCGATCTCCATGAGAATGTGCTGCGCAAATGGGTGCGCGATCTATCGGCCGATCCGCAGCATGCCTTTCCCGGCCACGGACAGATGAAGCCCGAGCAGTTGGAGATTGACCGGCTGCGCAAGGAAGTCGCGAAGCTGAAGGCGGAGCGCGACATCCTAAAAAAGGCCGCAGCCTACTTCGCGAGGGAAGTGACATGAGGTTCGCTTTCATCGCGAGGCACCGGGGCATCTGGCCGGTGGCATGGCTGTGCAGTGTGCGCTGGATGTGTCCCGCTCGGGCTTCCATGCCTGGCTCAACCGCAGCCCCAGCGTTCGCTCCCGGCATGACGAGATCCTCGTTTCCAGGATCGACCGAAGCTTCAAGAGCAGCGACCGCACTTACGGCGCGCGTCGGGTCTGGCACGACGTTCTGGCAGAGGGACTTTCCTGCGGACTGCATCGCATCGAACGGCTGATGCGGGAGAACGGCTGCGGGTCCGGCCTCGGCGCCGCGGACTGCCGAAGGACACCAGAGAGCGAGCGGCGGTGTCGGAGAACCTACTCGACCGCGCCTTCGAGGCATCGGCCCCGAACCAGAAGTGGATTGCGGACTTCACCTACATCTGGACCGCCGAAGGATGGCTCTACGTTGCCGCCGTCGTTGATCTGTTCTCCAGGCGTGTCGTCGGCTGGGCGATGAAGGCCGAGATGACGGCGCAGCTCGTCACCGACGCTCTCATCATGGCGATCTGGAGGAGAGGCAAGCCGGACAGCCTGCTGCACCACTCCGACCAAGGATCGCAATATACGAGCGAGCAGTTCCAGCGACTGATGGCCTAATGAGCCGGTCGGGCAACGTCTGGAACAACGCTGCGATGGAGAGCTTCTTCTCGTCGCTCAAGACCGAGCGGATAGCCCGCAAGGTCTACAGAACGAGGGATGACGCCAGGGCGGATGTGTTCGATTACATCGAGCGCTTCTATAACCCTCGGCGAAGGCACTCGACGCTAGGCTACCTGAGCCCAGTCGAGTTCGAGGAACAAGCTATGCTAGCTTAACCTCGTGTCCGAAAAACCGGCAGCAGGCCATACAATGCAGTCCGTCGGGCGGTCTGACTTAAAGCCGACGACAATTTAGCGGTTGCCCTTCCCAAACCTCGGTATTTCGGTGGTGCCGGCGCAGCGGCGGCGAGTTGTAGCGTTCCAGACCGCGTAACCGCATAAGCGGAGCCCCCCGGCCAGTTCCTTACGACGTCGCCCGTGAACTATCGGCAAGGCGGCTCGCTGATTGAGGAAGATTGTGGATTAGTTAGGCATTGCAGGAGTTGCAGTGTTTGGCCGCTGCTTTCTTGCTTTCTTGCAATTCGATTTGCCGATTCCATTGTGCGCCAATGCGTGATTCACTCGTTTAGGCGAGGCGAATCGAGGGGACGGCGGTGTCCAGGCCACGCGAGAAGCGCGAGACGCGAGAGCAGGATCTGTTCCGCTCCAGGCTCGATCAGATCATCAACATGAAGCATGAGCTGGTGCGGCTGGCGCAGGCGATCGACTGGCCGGTGCTGATGATCGTTTCGGCGCGGTTTATTCGGACGGACCGGGCATGCCGCCGTTGGCGACGTGGCTGATGGGGGGGGCTTGCGATCCTGAAGCACACCTTCAATCTGTCGGACGAGGAGCTGTGTGCCCGCTGGGCGGCGAGACCCTGCATGCCCTCTCGAAGCGCCACGACATCTCACGCAATCTGATGCGGATACACCTTGAGGACCGCGTTATCCTGAATGGGAACAAGACCGTCGTTTTCTCAGGCTGAGAAGGCAGAGGCTCTTAGTCGTAGTCGCGAAGCCCTCAAGGGCGGGGAAGCGATGCTCGCTGGCGCGAAGCGGTTCGCGTTGAGCAGCGCGCGACTGTACCGCATTGAAAGTTTGTCCGAACTCTTTCGGCGCTGCCATCCGCTCTGCGAGCGAGGCCCGCGCGCTGTTCTGGTCTGCGCTCCCTATAGGACGAGAAGAGCGGTGTGTGCGACCAAGGTGAACATCGTGTCGTTCAGCAGTTCACCGCACGCGTTTGTCCCAGGGCGGACGCTTGCCCCTTTCGCGATGCCGGGCTTCTGGCCGGCCTATGCATATTCGAGCGTCGCAATTCAATGGCACGCAGACTAGCAAGGGACGGAGGGCGCCTTCTTTCAGTTCGGCGGCATGCGGAAGTACTGCCCGAAAAAGCTTTTAAGTTCCATTAGGTGACACCTGCGAGTACCGTTCAGCCCGCTTTCGCACCACCTGTGCTGCCATTCTTCTAGCAATAGCGACGCAGCAGTCGCGCAAGGCGGAACAATTCGTCTGCACGTCACTATTCGCAGGAGAACGGCTTGGTAGGCTGCAACTGCGCTGCCAATCGACGATTTTACAGCGCTAATTTTGATGAAATTGAACGCCCATCCGGAGTTTTAGATGAAAGGTTCCGCAACCGCTGCATTGGAGGGCCTCAAACGCCCGGACCTGCTGCAACGAGGCGCGTATGTGAATGGCGCTTGGCTCTTGAAGCCCGAAACCCTCGCTGTGGTCGATCCCGCTACCAGCGAAGAACTGGCTCAGGTGGCAGCCTGCGAAATGTCTGATGTAGATAATGCGGTTCGTTTCGCGCGAAGCGCATTCCTGCGGTGGCGCGACTTGCTTCCTTCAGAACGGGGCGCATACCTCCGGAAGTGGGCGACAGGATTGCGCGAAAATGCGGAAGATCTGGCCGTCATCATGACCGCCGAGCAAGGCAAGCCTATCGCGGAGGCTCGCGGCGAAATCTCATACGCCGCGGGCTTTCTGGACTGGTTTGCAGCGGAGGGCGAGCGAGCATACGGCGAAACCATCCCCAGCCATATAATTGGAAGCCGGCTGGCCGTGCAGATGCAGCCGATCGGAGTGACCGTTGCTATCACACCATGGAACTTTCCATCGGCAATGATCACAAGAAAGGCCGGAGCGGCGTTGGCCGCTGGCTGCACCATGATTGTAAAGCCTGCTCCAGAAACACCCTTGTCGGCACTCGCGCTTGCGCGTCTTGCCGAAGACGCAGGAATCCCCGCCGGCGTGTTTCAGGTGATAACCGGCGAAGCTCCCCCAATTGCAAAGCGGCTGTTGGGACATACCGATGTGCGCGCGTTCTCATTTACGGGCTCGACCGAGGTCGGGCGATCCCTGCTTGAGCAGTCCGCAAGGACTGTAAAGAAAGCTTCGCTCGAGCTGGGCGGCAATGCTCCATTCATTCTTTTCGACGACGCGCCGATGGAAGCTGCGGTGACAGGCTGCATGGCAGCAAAGTTCGCTACATCCGGCCAGGACTGTTTGGCAGCAAACAGGATTTACGTTCAGCGGGGAGTCTATGACCGGTTCGTAGAAGAATTCGGCAAGGCCACCAGCAAACTGAAAGTCGGACACGGATTGGAGATCGACGTCGACATCGGTCCAATGACCAAGGCATCTGGTGCCGAAAAATGCAGGCGGCAGATCTCCGAGGCTCTTTCAGCAGGGGCTCGAATGATAGTCGGCGCACATACCGCTCTTGGTGGGAACTTCGTGATGCCGACAGTGCTCGCCGATGTGACCGACGACATGCTGGTTGCAAAAGAAGAAACGTTCGGGCCTGTGGCTGCAATTCTGCCCTTCGACAACGAAGCGGAGGTGCTCGCGCGCGCGAACAACTCGGAGATGGGTCTTGCGGCGTATATTTACACCCGAGATCTTAACCGCGCGATGCGGCTCACCGACCGGCTCGAATACGGCATGGTGGCGGTCAACACCCCAAAATTTACGGGAGCGCCCATCCCCTTTGGCGGATGGAAACAGTCCGGACTCGGCCGGGAAGGCTCAAAACATGGCATTACCGAGTATCTAGAACCCAAATACACCTGCTTCGGAAATCTTGCAGCATAAGAGGATGCGTTGATGACTATCAACATCAAAGAAGTAAGCGAGAAGGACAGGAACTCTGTCCTGCATCCTTTCACGCAGCTCAGGGATTTCGCTAGCGGCAAGCTTGGTGATCCAACGATCATCGAAACGGGCAAAGGCATCCGCATCCAGGATGCGCATGGAAACCAGTTTATCGACGGCTTCGCTGGCCTATACTGCGTTAACGTCGGCTACGGCCGCACCGAAGTCGCAGAGGCGATCTCCCGTCAAGCTCACCGTCTCGCCTATTACCATTCCTACGCCGCGCACACGACCGACGAACTTGCTATCCTGTCTGACCGTCTCGTGAAAATGGCGCCAGGTAAGATGAGCAAGATTTTTTATGGCATGTCCGGCTCGGACGCCAACGAGACGCAGGCCAAACTGGTCTGGTACTACAACAATCTTCGGGGCAAGCCGAACAAGAAAAAGATCATCTCGCGCGAGCGCGGTTATCACGGCTGCAGCGTCGTGTCGGGGTCCATGACCGGCATGAGCTTTTACCACGACCACATGGATCTGCCGCTCCCGCAGATTGTTCACACCGGTGTTCCACACCATTACTGGGGTGCGACCCCGGGCGAGACCGAGCGCGAATTCTCCGTTCGCCGCGCCGCCGAGCTGGATCAGCTGATCGAACGCCTGGGTCCGGACAATGTTGGCGCCTTCATCGGCGAGCCGGTGCTCGGCACGGGCGGCATCACGCCTCCGCCGGAAGGTTACTGGGAAGCGATACAGACGGTCCTCAAAAAGCATGATGTGCTGCTCATTGCTGATGAAGTCATCACCGGTTTCGGCCGGATCGGCTCGATGTTCGGCTCCCAGCACTATGGCATCGAGCCAGATCTGATCACGATCGCGAAAGGTTTGACGTCGGCCTACTTCCCGCTCTCCGCGGCAATCGTCGGTGAAAAGGTCTACAAGGTTCTGGAAGATGGAGCCGACAGAGTCGGTGCATTCTCCCACGGCTATACCTACTCAGGTCATCCGATCGGAGCGGCGGCGGCGAACGCGGTTCTCGACATTGTCGAGAAGGAAGACCTACCCGGCAATGCTCGCAACGTTGGCGCATTCTTCCAGGCGCAATTGAAGGAAAGATTCGCGCAGTTGCCGATCGTCGGCGAAGTGCGCGGCGTCGGTCTTATGGGCGCAATCGAATTTGTCGCCGATCGGCACAAACGCAAAGGTTTTGATCCGACGCTCAAGGTTGGTGCCAGAATTTCGAAGGCTGCCCGTGACCGTGGTCTTATCGCTCGTGCCATGCCGCACGGGGACATTTTGGGCTTTGCTCCGCCGTTGATAGCAACCAAGGCAGAAGTCGAAGAGATCGCTGCAATCGCCGAAAGCGCAGTGCGCTCGGTGATGGACGAACTCGTCCGTGATGGCCACATCCTCTGAAACACGCTTCGAGGTCTCCTGCAGTATCAATGCGAGGCCGGAGAAGCCTTGCACATGTCTATATAACCAGTGGCCACCCACACCTCCACGCCGTTCGAGACTGGATAGACCGCTCCAGCACATCAAGGAACCGGCCGAGCGCGTAGGTGTCGATACTCTCGATCCACAGCCGACGGATGCCGCCAGGCTCCATTTTTCCATGCTGCTCTTCATCGCCAGGACGGAACATATGCGCTGGCTTCGCCAAAACGACCTCCACGGTAACAAGCTGCGGCACGGACGGCACGGAGATCTGGCAGAGCTCCTTGCGACCGGAAAAGCTGGCACTGAAGGCTCGCCCGATCGCGCGATCGCCGAAACACTGGCCCCAGCCCTCGAAAGTCGCCGCGACCAGCCGCTCAACCTGATGCTTCGTCACAGGGCTACTCCGAGTGCTTTGCACTGCCTTCAGCCAACTCAGCAAGCCAGCCGTCACTGTACCTCACCGTGAGGATACGAAAGGACGGGTCAGAAGGAAGAGCACGGCGAAGATGAAGCGAAGGCCGAGTTCCGAGAGTAGCGGCGAGAGACATTCCGCTGAACCTCGCAGAAGATGATCCAGCCGCGGCCTTCGCCCCGCATTGTGGCCGCCTCGACAAAGTCGATCGTATTGATGTCGGCGGGACGGCGCGTGACAGCCGGTTGACTGCGCCGGTCTGGAGTTCGGCAGCAACATCGGCTATCACAACCAATCCAGGCCGCGCTCGATCTCGATCGCAAAAATCAGCTTACCTTCGTGCGTAACCCGACCCTGCCCCTCCGGCGGTCTTGCATCGCCGAACCGCTACGATCTCGCACCGGTTTCTTAACTTTCCAGCGCATCTCGGATGGCGCGAATCGCCCCGAACGCATCAAAGGGAAGGGCTTTGGGGGCCTGGTAAACTTGGTCAGGCCACTGTGCCCGCTTCACCGGTGATTGGCCAGGCTGGTGTGAGAGCTTCACCGCCGCGAAGTCTGCTTGAGGATCAATATAGATCACCTGGCCACCATACCCCCACGCGATGTAGGCGCCTCTCTCTTGGTCTTCAATCCAGAACGTATTGTGATAAGCGCCATTGGGCAGGTCTGAACTGGCATCGGCATAAGAACCGTTCGGTGCGAACAAGTCGAATAGATGAGACTTAGGGCGTCTTATCGCCTCGATCCATTCAGATGGAACGATCTGCCTGCCGTTGAGCCTGCCGCCGCGCAGATGCAGCAGCGCGAAGCGCGCGAAATCACGGAGTGTGGCTTGAAATCCACCGGACGACATTGAAAAACGAGACTTGTCTACGATTTGGCAGGCGTCTTCCTCCGCCCCCATCGGACTCCACAATTCGCTGCTGTACAGTTCCGGGAGAAACTTGCCGGATACGCGCTGCATGATTAGCCCCAGCACGTCGATGTTGGGGTCAAAGTACTTGAACCGCGCGCCGTGCGGCGCCTCCTGCTCGGTTATCCGCAGAATGGCCTGCCATATATCGGGAGGAGCGGCAGGATGTCCCTCCGGGTGGCCGAAGTATCCTGTGGCTACAACGTAATTAAAGTAATCGTTGTTTGGCACGTACCACAATCCCTTGAGAGTGGCGCCCGCAGTCATGTCCAGCAAGTGCTGCACCGTGGCGCCGCGGTAGGCGGTGGCCTGTAGTTCCGGCAGATACCGTGTTACCAGACTTTCAGGGTCGATAAGCCCACGGTGCACAAGAATTCCGAACACCGTCCCGGTGATGGACTTGGAACCCGATCTGGCGATGTGCTGAGAATGCGGTTCCATACCATTCATGTATGTTTCGAACACGATCTCGCCCTGGTGCAAAACCAGAAACCCGTCAGTATAGTCCCTCTCGAGGTATTCGCGGATCGTGGCGTGCTGGCCGTCGCTCGACGAAACTTCGATGTCACCGATATCCCCCCTGGTCCGACTTGGAAGCGGCAGGACCGGTCCTGGCCCGCGCCAAACCCGGGCGGTTCGCGTAGATTCGCTTACGTGCGAGTATGTCCACTTGCTATAAGGCCAAAAAGACCACTCGTCGGGTGGGATGATCGGCGCACCCAGCGTCGGATCGGGCCGCCATAACTCGGGATCGGACTGCGAGGTGCCGGCAACGCGGCGGTTGAGATCTTCGACTTCCTGAGACATCGAAATGCTCCTTGACTTCGGCCAATGCCATCACAAACTGGCGGCAGATGGCCAATTTTCTGAAATTCAGCACTCATCAGGCCTATACTTTGATCAACCCGACACCGCTCGTGAAAAAGGTTTCACTTGGGCAATGGAGAGCCGATCGACATAAGCACCTATTGGGATCACGCCCATGTTCGCCAGCTGCTGCTGTGTTGGACGAAACAGCGTTTGCAGGTGCGTTAACATTGCGCGTCTACTGGCCTGGCAGCGAACCGGGCCGCGATCGGAACACCCCCAAGTTGTTCTCGATTGGCCCAGCCCGGTATCATCAGAAGCCTGCGTCTGTTTTAGCGGACGTAAAGCTGACGTTTGTAGTTCGTCAAAATCTCGCAGCCAGTTTCGGTTACTCGAACAGTCTCGCTGGTGCCGACGTCCGCAAAGCCGAAAGCCTTGACCATCGAGGGGATATGGAACACCATATTCGGCTTGAGGATCCGCGTTTCCCCTCGCTTAAACGACAGGATGTGGCCTTCGCCCCAATCCGGCGGGTAGCTGATGCCGATGGAATACCCTGTGCGCTTGAAACGACCCTCGTAGCCTCCATCGTTGACGGTCTCCGACCAGATACTCCACACCTCACCGAGAGGGCGATCAGGACGTATGCCGTCGAGCATGTTTTCCAGCGCCCTTCGTGACACGTCCTCCATTTTCTCGAGTTCACGGTTGGATGGACTGACCACGGAAGCCCGCATGATCGCGGCGCTATAGCGTCGAACGGTGCCGGACAGTTCCAGGAAGACAGGATCACCCGCCTGAATCTGCCGGCCCGACCACGTGCCGTGCGCATAGCTCGTGCGCACGCCTGAAGTCACAAACGGCGGGTAGCCGGGGTATTCACTTCCCTTGAGCGTGACCACGCGCTGGATTTCGGCGGCGATTTCATTCTCGTTCACGCCGGCCCTTATCTGGTTGATACCTGCTTCGATGCCGGCCTCAGCAATCCGAGCCGCCTGCCGGATATAGTGTATTTCAGCATCGGATTTAATGACGCGGACGGTCTCGACAATTATCGAGCCATCTTCGAAGCGCACATCGGGGAGAAGACTCTTGAGCGCTTCATAATCGGCGATCGAGAAGAACCAGGACTTTTTCTCAAACCCTACCTTCGCCTTGGCAAACCCCAGGTTACGCAGGGTTTCCGCGAGCAGCTCGAGCGGGGCCTCGTGGTCCATGTAGCTGGTACTGTTATCTATCCACGAATAGACCCGGACATTCACTTCTTCAATGCCGCGGGTGATATGCAGGGGCTCCCCTTCCAGCGGGATAAGCAGATACTGGGCGGAGGCATAACCGAGCGTGTTGTAACCGCTTAGGTAAAGCATGTTCTCGGGGATGGTCACCACGAGGATGTCCAGATCGCGGGCTGCAATGCCTTCGCGGACCGCCTTGAGCCTTCTTTGATATTCCTGGATAGTAAAAGCCAGGTCTTTTTCTACCTTTATGGTGTCTATTCCGGAAACTTTCATAGGAGCCCTTCGAAACAAAGAGGCGCGCCACGCGCTGGACGGTGTATCGTAGCACCTGACCTGCGCATAACGTTGCCGTCGTTTCCAAGTTCGCGCAGGAAACCTGCGTTGAGCTGGCCTTGATGCTCAAAAGCCTCCGTCCTCGTCTACATTGCTGTTCCATCGACAGCCATCCCAACAATCCAAACCTCTGGAAAATGGCGGCGGGTCGGGCGAAATCTGCGCGAAGGTTGTGCCCGCGTCAGGAGCCTGGACTTCGCCGGCTTAGATCACTTCACTTCCGGCAGCCTCGGCGCGCGTGCGGGCCGTCGGAGTGTTCTGCCAGTTGAGATGGCAGGCTTGTGATCGGGTAAGAATGCGGCTGCCGTCACCGCTGACGTCGGGTCCCCTGTCCGAGGCGCTGACGTCGCGGGCCTCCCGATGCAAAGTGCCTGCGCGCACGATTGGCTGCCCCCTCCCGGCTCGAAAGTCTGCACGCAATTCGCATCTATGCAGAAAATCCTCAACATGGGTGAGAAATAGGGGGAATTTCCCATGGTCTGACGGATATGATCAATCCTGCACAGACGAAGCTAGTTCCCCGCTGCCGCCAGCCGCGTTCGCGCCTGGAGTCTGTCCGCGGCGTTTGGACCAAGGTAAACCGCAATTGACGAGCTCCATGATTATGAACGGCAGTCTCCTTCCATTAGACAGCATCAGGGACGATTTCCCAGCGACGCAAGACTTTATTTACATGGATGTTGCCAACCAAGGATTGATATCTCGTACCACAAGAATGTCGTTCGAGGATCATCTGAATAACAGATTGCACGGGATAAACGATGAGCTTAGCCAATTGGCGGCCATCGAGAAGACACGCGCCAGATTTGCTAGATTTGTTGGTGCGGATAAAGATGAAATTGCCATCACAAAAAACGCGTCAGAGAGTATCAACATAATCGCCAACGCGATTGACTGGCGAGCCGGCGACAGCGTTGTCTTATGCCCTCAACTTGAGCATGCTAACAACATCCTGCCATGGCTCCAGGTGAAAGCTCTACATGATGTTGATCTGAAATTGGTGGAGCCGGATAATGGTGCCATTCCCGTAGATGCGATTGTCAATGCCCTTAATTCCAGGACTCGCGTTGTGGCGCTTTCGACCGCAACAATGGTTCCTGGTTTTCGGACAGTCACGCAACCCGTCGCGGAGGCGTGCAGGCGTCATGGCGCCTTCCTTTTGGCGGACGGGACTCAGTCGGTCGGAATTCTCCATACTGATGTCAACCGGTTGGGAGTAGATGGTTTGGCCGTCTCGACTGTGAAGGGATTGATGGGCCTCTACGGATCGGGGTTTCTCTACTGCCGCCGGGAGTGGGCAGATCAGCTAAAGCCAGCTTACCTCGCTCGCTTTAGCGTCGATCTCGGGAACGCACCAGAGTCGGCTCCCATTCTCAACGCCGCCAGGCTGCGGGCTGGAGCGCCTCGTTTTGATATCGGGCATTACAATTTCCCAGGCATGATTGCCGCGCACGCATCCTTGGGGCAACTGCTGGAGATCGGAACCGAAGCAATCGACAAGCACGTGACATCTTTGGCAACTCGACTGGCTTCAGGGCTGCTAGAAGCCGGACTGCCTGTCTGTGGCGGGCCTCCTGGCGACCACACTGGGAGTATTGTGGCGATTGGCGACATGGCTGCACTCGGCGGAACGCAAGAAGTCGCCGCTTACATACCGTCGCTGCACAGCTATCTTGCGGAAAACAAGGTCGTTGCATCAACGCGACGAGGGCTCCTTCGGTTCTCGCTTCATCTTTACAACAGTGAAGAAGAAGTCGACCAAGTTATCGATATAGTCAAGAAATGGTCGAATTAGCTGCGCCAGATTACAACCGGATAGGAGAATTTATGTCATCGCAAAGCGCGGATACGGTGGCGCTTCTTCAAGACCTTGTCAAAATTGAAAGCGTCAACCCTTCGCTTTCACCCAGGGGCAGCGGAGAACAGCGGGTCGCCGAATATCTTGAAGGGTTTTGCCGGGACCGAAACCTGCCTTATGAACTCCAGCACGTTGTCGACGGGCGCTCGAACTTCTTGACCTGGATCTCAGGCAAAGACCCTGGTCGGCGCCTTCTTTTCGTGGCCCATATGGACACGGTGCCCACTGATAATTGGGCTTCCGATCCATTTTCTCCCGAATTGAAGGACAATCGACTCTACGGCAGGGGGAGTTGCGACACAAAAGGTTCCCTCTCTGCAATGATGATCGCCCTGAGTACCCTAGGTGACCGTCAGCCGAATGCCACAATTGTCGTTGCCGCTAGCATTGATGAAGAGTACCGCAAGATCGGCGCTCGCGCCATCGCTCTCTCCGGCAAGTCGTATGATGCCGCCGTTGTTGGCGAACCAACCGAGCTCGAGCTTGTAGTCGCCCACAAAGGGTCAGTCCGCTGGCAAATCGAGGTTCAGGGTGTCCCTGCTCACACTTCGAAGCCGCACCTAGGAGTCAATGCAATCTCAGGCATGGCAAAGGTGATATTGGCGCTCAACGAACACGGCGAGAATCTCGCTTCGCGCACCCAACCTTTGGTCAGCCCTCCCACTTTGACGATAAGTCTGATTGAGGGTGGCTTGGAATTGACGACGGTTCCTCCATCGTGCCGCATCTGGGTGGATCGGCGCCTCGTTCCAGGGGAGCGACCAGAGCAGGCGTTGGCAGAAGTGGAGAACATACTGCAAGGTTTGCGGGATCGCGAAGACATCAAGGTCCGATCATTACTGCCCGCGCTTGAAGATCCTGCTCCGGACAGTGCCGAGTCAAGCAAGATAGCTTCTGTGGCAGCGCAGGCGTGTGCCGATATTGCCGGCACGGGCACGTACATTGGAGTGCCGTACGGCACGGATGCTAGTCAGCTATCTTTGGCCGGCATTCCCTGCATTGTGCTAGGACCAGGAAGCATTGATCGCGCTCACACAAACAATGAGTTCATTGAATTGGATCAGCTTGAAATGTGCGTTCAGATATATAGACAAATAATGCTCAGTTATTAGATTCGAAACTGCAGAGATAGCACGGATGCTTACGCGGCACGTCGTGAGAGAGAGCCGTGGTCCGGCTCGACCACTCTCAATCGGGAAGGGATCATCGCTATGAATGATCATTGTCGAAAAGTTCTGGTGATGGCCAGTAGCAAGGGTCTTGGCTTGGCCATCGCAAAACGATTAGCTAAAAATCGCTCGGAAGTCGTTATCTGTGGTCGTAACAAGGCTGCATTAGACCAAGCCGTAGGTGATCTACAGAAAATTGAGGGATGCGCTGGCGCTCATGGCATAATTGCAGACTTATCCCGGCGATCAGATGTCGACATGTTGTTGCAACGCACTTTGGAGCTCCTCGGGAGCATTGATTGCCTCGTCGTAAATTCCGGTCATATGCCGCACGGAACTATCGAAGACCTAAGCGACGATGATTGGGATCATTCCTACGAGACGCTTCTCATGAGTGCAGTAAGGGTGTCGCGAGCGGCAGCCGCTGCGATGAAAGCGTCTGGTCGTGGGGGCGATATCGTCTATGTTACCTCGGGAGGCGTGCACGAGGCGACAGGTCACCTACTGCTGTCGAACGTCATGCGTGCCGGCATAGCAGTATTAGCTAAGCACCTCGCAGATACACTTGCGGGAAGTGGCGTTCGCGTGAACGTTGTCGCGCCTGGTTATTTTGACACAGGCAGAGTTCACAAGAGAATTGAGGCGTTGATGGTCGACGAAGGTCTCAATCGAGATGCCGCTATCAAACGTGTGGCCAATACCAATCCCTTGGGGCGTATCGGAACTGCCGACGAACTCGCGGAGCTAGTTGGATTCATCGTCGGTGACCGAGCAAGATACCTGAATGGCACGACAATAGTGATTGATGGCGGGGGCAGTCGCCTTGTGATGTAGCTGTAGGTGGTTGTTGGTGCATCCGTGCATCCCTCGCCGCATCCGACCTCAGCGCACAGGCCAGCCGAAAGAGGGCGAATTATTTTCTGCCCCAATGCCCCTAATGAGCTATGCAGCCGATTATGGCTGGCTGCTTGAGAGCTTGGATTTGAATGGCACCGCAAAGATGGACTTACAGCGGCGAGCTTCCAGCCGCACGTCAGACTCGGAGACACTCACTCTACGGTAAACGGAAGGGTCAAGGCTGGCCACATGTCTGACCTTGACGAGCCGAAGGCTCGCGAGTAGGGAGCAGGACGCAAGCAACGCCAATGATCCTGAGCTATGCGCCTGATCTGCCCTACATGGCTTGATTAACGTGAAGCAATGATTTCCCGGCGAATGCGCTTCGGCCGAATAGACTGCTGCTGTTGATTGCGCCGGCTCACATTGCACCATCACGCCGCCGAGCGGCGCGTCCCGGCTACCCGGCGCGAGCAAAGCAGAATGTCAGTTCACCACTGCAACCGACCCTCGTTCCAGGAGCACGGCTTTCGAATCGCCGTTGCGTGAGTGCCAGTCCGACCGCTCATCTTAGAAGACTCTCAGCGGAGTTCGATTCCCTACAGCGCGAGGGTCAGGCGGCCGCGATAGGCAGCAGAACATACGAGGGGAACTCTTCGCAGTGATGCACGCTGTTGTGGGCGACTTCCCACTTCGTTTCGTCCCAATTGTTGCCGCCCGTATTCAGATTTCGATCGAAGCGAGGAAACGAGGAGCTGGATATCTCGAGCCGAATTCGATGACCGGGCGGGAACCAGTTGCTCGTGGCATCCAGGTCAACCTGTACTTGGTAGACGTTGCCCGGCTCCATCAGAACTGACCGGTCGAAGCCTTCGCGAAACCGAACGCGCAGTATCCCGTCGACGACGTCAACGGCACGCCCGTCCGGATGCACGTCAAGTAGTCTGGCCACAAAGTCTGTATCCGGGGCGGAAGATGAGACGAAAAGGACGGCTTTGACAAAACCGCTGACTTCAACTCCCTCTTCAAGGAGGTCAGACGTAAAACACAGAACGTCCTGGCGGAGTTCTACTTCCTGATAGTCACGAGGGCCCATCGTCGTCCCCCTTGAGTTTCCGCCATGAACCCCCAAAAACGGCACCGGATTGCCAGGGTCATAGACAAAACTATCGGCTGGCTCGTCCTCGGCAGGTGGGTTGAGTTCAAGTGCGCCATCGCCGAGGCGAGTGTTGGAATTTCCACCGCTTCGCAAGAACCAACGCTGTAGTTCCACACCGGCAGGTGGCCATTCTGAAGCCGCACGCCACTCGTTGCGACCCATGACATAGTATCGGACGCGGGGCATCGCCTCGATGCGGTTGGGCATTTCCTTCAGCCAACCGTCGAACCAGTCCAGGTAGATTTGCCAGCAATCCAAGCGTGCATCGCCCAACTCACGCTCACCGATGACTGTCGGGGCCTCAAGTGTCGCGGTCTTGCAGTGGGTGGCTGGCGAGAGAATGATGTGCTGGTGATCACGAGCCGCAGCGCTCGTCCCCCGAGCGCTGAAGAGGCGCCGCGTGTAGAGTGCGTCGGCGGCACCGACGTCATACCACGAGTTCACAAATAGGGCTGGGAGGTCAATTGCCGAGTCCTCGCGAAGGAAACCAAACCTGTCGAACCAGGGATCCCCAGGGTCCCGTGAAACCCAGTCCTCCCAATCCGTGGGCGGTGACCCGATGATCTTGAGGATGTCGATGATCGGCAGCGTTGCGAATGCGCGCTGGTACTCTTCGTCGGCCTTCGCTTGCGGCCGGGAACGATCCTTGCCATGGCTCTGATGGAAGTGGGGTACCCACATGCTCAACTCTAGCGCGCCGCCAAGACGCGACCCGCAAAGGCGCAAATCCCCCAGTCGCTGTCGATCGCCAGATAGCGCGCCGCCCGCCCCCTCTATGATCGCACAGCGATGAGCGGGATGGCATAGCTGAGCGGTAAGCACCTGGGTGATTCCGAGCGCGGAGCATCCGTACGTGCCGACCCGCCCCGCCGACCATGGCTGGGAGGCGATCCAGGAGAGAGTATCGTAGCCGTCCTTCGCGTCATGCTCGAGGAGCGCGAAATGACCGCCAGAATCAAAGAGCCCACGAAGTTCCTGCACAACCACGGCGTAACCCTGAGCCGCGAACATCATGGCTACAGGGCGTGTGGGTTCGGGCAGACGATATGCGGCCTTGCCGTACTTCGTTCGGATCAAAATCGAAGCGAGTTTGCCCGTGTACCCGAGAGGGCGGTAGACATCCGTCGCAAGTTCCACGCCGTCGCGCATAGGAACTCGCAACCCAGTTTGTAGAACCACTTCATAACGGGGTTCTAAAGGTTTCGACATATGGTGCTCGCAACAAGTCATATTTGGCTCTCCACAAGAAGCTGCTCGCGTCAGCTGGCATTTACGCAGCGGAGTGACCGCCTCGACTGCTGCTACTATGCGTTCGTACTTCGACCATACGTTATTGATGCAGTAGATCGGTGTTTTCCTACGGCCGGGCGCGTCTCCGCCACGGACACACGGGACGACGTTCTCGCATTCGGGCTTCACCATCGTTCGGAAGTTAAATCGTCCATCTCAGTGGGCTGCATTTGGGAAAGCCAGAGAGGAAAAAAGCGTCGCGTTACGTCTTTGGTCGATTTGGGAGCTTGGGTAGCGAGCTGGGGATTCACCCCGATCAGCGTGCGCCGGCAGGCGCTCTTGCCTGCCCCAGTCGGGTGACCTGCCTGGAATTCGCTGCCAAGTCGAGAATTCCCGCCGCCTACCTGGCCTCTCCTCAACACGCCGGAGTGCGTTCAACGCCAATATGGTGCGGCCAGAGATCAGTTCCCCCCGCTTGCCATGCGGCGTCCCTTTATGGCGCTTTCCAGCCAGCCAAGCTCCATCTCGGGAACTGAAGAGAGCAGAAGGTCAGTATATGCGTCGAAGGGCGGGGTGAGCACTTCGGTCTTGAAGCCATAGCGCACGACCCTTCCTTGATACATCACTGCGATGGAATCGGCGATCGCCTTTACCGTCGCGAGATCGTGGGTTATGAACAGATACGCTACGTCCTCGATCTTCTGCAGACGCAGCAGCAGCTTGAGGATGCCATCAGCCACGAGCGGGTCGAGAGCGCTGGTCACCTCGTCGCAGATGATAAGTTTCGGCCTGGCGGCGAGCGCGCGAGCGATACAGACGCGCTGTTTCTGGCCGCCCGAGAGTTCGGCAGGATAGCGATCGACGAAACCCTTGCCCATCTCGATCTCGTCGAGCAGTTCCGCCACGCGATGATCGCGCTCACGACCGCGCATCCCGAAATAGAATTCGAGCGGACGGCCGATAATGGTGCCAACTGTCTGGCGCGGATTCATCGCCACGTCAGCCATTTGGTAAATCAGTTGCAGTTCGCGCAGATCGTCCGTCGAGCGCTCCGCAAGCCTCGGCGTGAGCGTGCGGCCGGCAAAGGTGATCATGCCGGATGTGGGCGGCAGCAGACCGGTGATGGCGCGCGCAAGCGTGGACTTACCCGAGCCGGACTCGCCCACCACGGCCAGCGTCTGACCGGGATGGACCTCGATTGAAACTTCCTGCAGCACCTTTACATGACCGCCGTAAGCCGCGGTGATATTCCTCACCTCGAGCACCGGACAGGCTGCCGGCCTCTTTTCCTGATGCTCGATCGAACGTACCGACACCAGCGCCTTGGTGTACTCCGTCCGCGGTGCCTCGATGATCTGCCGCGTCTCGCCATGCTCGACCATTTTGCCGTGGCGAAGCACCATGATCTCGTCCGAGACTTGGGCAACGACCGAAAGGTCATGCGTAATATAAAGGGCCGCGACGCCAGTATCACGGATCGCATCCTTTATTGCAGCGAGCACATCGATCTGTGTCGTCACGTCGAGCGCCGTGGTGGGCTCGTCAAAGACGATAAGGTCGGGCTCGGAGCATAGCGCCATGGCTGTCATGACGCGCTGCAATTGACCGCCCGAAACCTGGTGCGGGTAACGACGGCCGATGGTTTCCGGGTTGGGGAGGCCGAGCTTTTTGAACAGTGCTATGGCGCGCCTCTCCGCCTCGGCTCGGGTGGCGATACGGTGCAGCAACGCGGACTCTATGACTTGCTCCATCAGACGAAGCGCCGGGTTGAACGCTGCGGCTGCCGACTGCGCGACATAACAGACTTTGTTGCCGCGCACTTTGCGCAATGCCTGGACGCCGCCTGTCAGAATGTTGCGCCCGTTGAGAAGGATTTCGCCTCCGGTGATGCGCACGCCACCTCGCCCATATCCCATCGAGGCCAGACCGATAGTCGATTTGCCGGCGCCGGACTCGCCGATCAGGCCCAAGACGCGGCCTTTCTCCAGCTTTAGCGAAACATCGTCGACGATCACGGTATTCTGCGGATCGCCGCCCGGCGAATAGGAGGTTGCTTCGATGCGCAGTTTCCTAATTTCGAGCAACGGACCGCTTTCGACATGAGGTCGTTTCACTGCCGCCTTAGGCATTGCCGCGCCCTCCCCTGAGTGAGGTGGTCCGATTCAGGATCCAATCCGCGACGAGATTGACTGAGATGGCGAGTGCTGCGATTGCCCCGGCTGGGATAAGGGCAGCGGCAATACCGAAAACAATGCCATCTTTGTTCTCTTTCACCATTCCGCCCCAGTCGGCTTGTGGCGGCTGAACACCGAGGCCAAGGAAGGACAAGGCAGACAGGAAGAGCACGGCGAAGATGAAGCGCAGGCCGAGTTCGGAGACTAGCGGCGACAGCGCATTGGGCAGAATCTCGCGGAAGATGATCCAGGCACGGCCTTCGCCTCGCAATTTGGCCGCCTCGACGAAGTCCATCGCATTGATGTCGGCGGCGACGGCGCGTGACAGCCGGTAAACGCGGGTAGAGTCCAGTGTACCCATGACTAATATCAGTGTCACCACGTTGGATGGGAGCACCGACAGCACGACAAGACCGAAGATCAGCGTCGGGATCGACATCAACAGATCCACGAACCGCGACATTGTCATGTCGAACCAGCCACCGACGACGGCTGCGGTGAAGCCGAGTATCGACCCCAGCGTAAAGGAAAGCGCGGTAGCGGCCGTTGCTATCAAGATCGTCGTGCGGGCGCCATAAATCATGCGCGAGAGCAGATCCCGACCGAGATTGTCGGTGCCGAACCAGTGCTCGCCCGACATGGGCATCCAAACGTCGCCGACGATCTCCCCCAGCGGATGCGGTGCGATCAGTGGCGCGAAAATCGCGGCGAAGAGCAACAATCCGGTGAAGAACAGGCCGATCGCGGCACCGATGGGTATGCGCCGCCGGCCTTTGGCGACTGGGGCTGACGAGACGCTCATTTGGGATGCCTCAGCCGCGGGTTGGCGATGATTGCGGCGACGTCAGCGATGATGTTCAGGCCGATATAAACGGCCGCGAAGATCAGGCCGACGGCTTGCACGACCGGGACATCGCGCTTTGAGACATGGTCGACAAGATACTGCCCCATGCCGGGATAAACGAAGATCACCTCGACGACGACAACGCCGACGATCAGGAAGGCCAGGTTGAGCATCACCACATTGATTACCGGCGCGATGGCGTTCGGGAATGCATGGCGGCGGATAATCTCGATCTGCCGCAGCCCCTTGAGCTCGGCCGTCTCTATATAGGCCGACTGCATCACGTTCAGGATCGCAGCGCGCGTCATACGCATCATATGGGCGAGCACGACGAGCGTTAGTACCGTCGCCGGGAGGGCGATGGCCTTCATGCGTTCCAGAAACGGCATGCCAACGTAGACAGTGGAGATACCTGGAAGCCACTGCAGCTTCACGGCAAAGAAATAGACCAGGAGGTAACCGATGAAGAATTCGGGAAGCGAGGTTGAGGTAAGCGCGAAGCCGGAGATCAGCTTGTCGATAGCGCCGTTGCGATAGCGCACCGCCAGCAGCCCGAGGATGATGGCGAGCGGGACAGCCACAGTCGCCGCGCAGAACGCCAGGAAGAGTGTATTCCACAGCCGGGGCAGCAACGTCGCGGTAATCTCCTGTCGCGAAGTGAGCGCGGTGCCGAGATCGCCAGTCAGCACACCGCCCAACCAGCGGAAATAGCGGATATACGCCGGGTCGTTAAGGCCCAGCTCGGCGCGCAGATTGGCGAGTGCTTCCGGGGTTGCGGACTGTCCGAGAATGGCTTGCGAGACATCGCCTGGCAGGATTTGCGTGCCGGCAAAGATTAGGATCGAGACAAGGAAAAGGAGCAGGATTCCAAGCGCGATGCGCTGGGTGATTAGTCTTACAATGGGGGACATCGCCGAAAACCGCATTACGCCGCCAGCCAGCATTTGGCCAGCGCGCGGTCATTCATCGGATTGGTGTACTCGCCGCCAAAGCTGCGGCGGTTGAGATAGTCGAGTTTAAGTGACATGAGACGTTCCTCACTACTGTTCACTAAGGCCGACAAGGCGGCCAACCAAATGAGCGCGAACCGGCCAGGCCAGGCTGGTAGGCGCCCGTCACGCTGCATTCGCACCCAGGACGCGTAGGCCAGCGGCCCTCGGCGTGAGGGTAGTTGGCGCGCTTATCTCGGGCGCAACAACGGGGTCACCTACATCGCGCCACCAACAAGATCTGATAAGCTGTCCCTGTCGGATCATGCGAACAATGCCTAACCAACCAGAGAGTGGCCGGGTAGCGTCCGAGCTGAAGGTTAACGGCGTCGACGAACTAGGCCTTTAGCCAGCATTTGGCAAAAGCCAAGCTGTTCATCAGAGCGTCGTGCCAAGCGACATAGCCGCCAACCTTGTCGGAAATAGCGTCGACTGCCTGGTTGAACATTGGCACGATCACGCCTCCCTCATCGCGAACAATGATGGCCATCTCGCGATAGAGATTTTTCCGCTTGTCCTGATCGAGTTCAGCGCGCGCTTCGATGAGAAGCTTATCGAACTTCTCGTTAGAGAAATGGGTGTCGTTCCATACCGCCGTTGAGAGATACGTGGTCGAGTACATCTGGTCCTGTGTCGCTCGGCCTGACCAGTAAGTATTGCAGAAGGGTTGCTTGTTCCAGACCTCCGACCAGAAGCCGTCGTCTGGCACGCGCTGGATCTCAAGGGCAATGCCGGCCTTGGCACAGCTCTGCTGGTAGAGCTGTGCAGCATCGACCGCTCCAGGGAAGCCGGCGTTCGCGACCCGAAGGAGGATCGGGCCGCTGTGACCGGATTTTTTGTAATAATGCTTGGCTTGGTCGGCATCGAACTCGCGCTGGGGAATGTCTTCGGGAAACAGGCGGTATGCGTTGTTGATCGGGAAGTCGTTGCCGAGCGTGCCGTAGCCGCGTAGGATCTTATCGAGCATCTCCTGACGGTCGATCGCAAGCTTGAATGCCATCCTCAGATCGTTGTTGTCGAAGGGCGGGGCGTCACAAAACATGTTGAAGCAATAGTAGCCAGGACCCGAGACGGCCTCCACCTTCAAGTTGGGCGCCCGCTTCACTAGATCGATGACCTTGGGCTCGACTTGGTCAATTATATGCACCTGGCCGGCCTGCAGCGCGGAGATACGAGCCGTCGCGTCATTGATGGCGAGGAGCTCAATCTGGTCGGCAAAACCCATTTTATCTGGCTGCCAGAAATTGGCGAAACGCTCGCCGCCGTACCGAACGCCGGGCTCGTTGACGCTTGCCTTGTATGGCCCAGCGCTGATGCCTTCGGCTGGATTGTCCTTCCCCCCATTCGGCTGAATAATGAGATGATAGTCGGTCATAAGGTAAGGGAAGTCAGCATTGGCATCCTTCAAGGTTACGACCACTTCGTCACCATTCGCTTTTATGGTGTCGATGCTCTTCAGCACGCCTAGCGCGCCGGACTTCGATTTCGGGTCAGAGTGACGCTCGAGAGTCGCCGCCACATCCTTCGCCGTCACCGCCTTGCCATTGTGGAACTCGAGGCCCTTGCGGATCTTCATCGTCCAGGTTTTGGCGTCCTTGCTGGCCTCAACGCTTTCAGCGATGCGGTTCTCCAGTCCGCCGTCTGGCACCATCGCCACGAGATACTCGCCCCAGCAAGCGCCGAAACGTGACGACAAAGTCGAGAAGGTCGCCGGATCGAGACTGTCGGTCGCACCACCTCCAGAAAGGCCGCCCTTAAGGATACCACCGCGTACTGGCTCCTCCGCTCGCGCAACGCTAGTAAGGAGCGAATTCGCAAACGTCGCCGAGACGCCGAGCGCCGTTGCGCGGCCAAGAAATTCACGCCGGCTCAACCGGCCCGCAGCGACGCGGAGGCTAAGATAGTCGAGTTCTTGCGACATTTGGATGCTCCTCGGTAATATGCGTTCCCTTGGGGCCGGATGATGCGGCCTCTATTTAGAGTACCATTGGTACCAGCATCGATGTGGCGCTTTTCATGTATCGCCCATCTGTCCGAGCACGAAATCGGCGTTTTGGCCGCCATTCGCGCAGGATCCCTCCCATGACCTTGCCACTCAGAATAGGGAGTGTTCAGCAGTGCTCTACGTGATCCGACCCTTCGTAGATGACCGCCCGCAATTCTTGGTCACGTTCAAATTCAACCTCGCCAACATCCAATTAAGTCCATCGTCATGTAGCGCTTCAAAGGCAGCTTACTTATTCTGCTCGCCTGCCAGATAAGGGGAGGGCGCTCGTTTTGCGGGTGAATAGCAGGCCCGTGGTCATATGCCGTCCGCAGCGCGCGCGATGAAGAGATGATAGCCCACCCCGCTGGGCTCGCGGGAAACGCGGCTCCGCGTGTCGAGGTGCCGGCCACTTGAGCCGCGTCACCGCGCGGCGCAGTGGCTGGTCGGTTGAAGACGGACTGCTGAGCTCAAGCGGATTCGAAGCCGCCCGTGGCTAAAGGATGAGGCCCACATCCTCAATCAACCGATCCATGAAGCCGACGTGGCCAGCGTCGAGAGAGCGTCGACACGTTTCATGTGCTCCTGATGTCGAACATCCTGATGCCGGTTGCCCAGCGCGTGGCGCTGGGCAACCAGCCTCGGGCCGTAAGTCACGCCGTTCAGGCTTCGAGCCAGCATTCCGCCAATGCGGAGGCATTGCTAAAATCCCGCGCAGGATGCTTCACGAAACCCTTCACGCCCGGCCCTGTCGCGTCGATGAACTGGTTGAAGAACGGTGCGATCACGCCGCCCTCGTCGCGAACGATGATGGCCATCTCGCGATAGAGGTTCTTGCGCTTGTCCTGGTCGAGTTCCGCGCGCGCCTCGATGAGAAGCTTGTCGAACTTCTCGTTAGCGAAGCGCGTGTCGTTCCACGCCGCCGTCGACAGATAGGCGACTGAGTACGCCTGGTCCTGCGTCGCGCGACCGGTCCAGAAGGAAGTCGCGAACGGCTGCTTTAACCAGACCTCCGACCAGTAGCCGTCGCTCGGCTCGCGCTTGACCTCGATAGTGATGCCGGCCTTGGTGCAGCTCTGCTGGTAGAGCTGGGCGGCGTCGACGGCGCCGGGGAAGGCAACGTCGGAGGTCCTGAGCAGGACCGGCCCGCTGTGGCCCGACTTCCGATAGTGAAACTTGGCTTTGTCCGGATCAAAGGTGCGCTGCTCGATGTCGTCAGAAAACAGCGGGTACGAAGCGTTGATTGGGAAATCGTTGGCCACTGAGCCATAGCCGCGCAGGATCTGGGTAAGCATCTGCTCGCGGTCGATGGCGAGCTTGAGCGCCATCCGGAGATCGTCGTTGGCGAAGGGAGGCGTGTCACAGAACATGTTGAAGCAATAGTAGCCGCGCCCCGAAACGTTCTGGACGGTCACGCCGGGGATACGCTTGACCAGGTCAACGACCTTCGGCTCTACGCGGTCGATCATGTGGACCTGATTGCTTCGCAGAGCCGAAATGCGCGCCGTGGCGTCGTTGATGACGGTTATCTCGATCTGATCGGCATGGCCACGCTTGTCGCCCTGCCAGTAGTTCTTGAATCTTTCGCCGCCGTGCCGTACGCCCGGCTCGTTGACCGTGACCTTGTAGGGGCCGGCGCCGATGCCGGCGGCCGGATCGTCCTTGCCCCCGTTTGGCTGAATGACGAGATGATAATCGGTCATCATATAAGGGAAGTCAGCATTGCCGCCCTTCAGCGTCACCACGACCTCGTCGCCATTCGCCTTGATCGTGTCGATGGTCCCTAGCAAGCCCAGCGCGCCGGATTTTGATTTTGCGTCGGAGTGACGCTCAAGCGTTGCCACCACATCTTGCGCTGTAACGGTCTTGCCGTTGTGGAACTCGACACCCTTGCGGATCTTCATCGTCCAGGTCTTGGCGTCCTTGGACGAACCGACCTCCTCGGCGAGACGGTTTTCGACGCCACCGTCTGGGGTCAGTTCCATCAGCAACTCGCCCCAACATTTACTGAAGGCAATCGCGACGGAGGCTGAGAAGGCCCCTGGGTCGAGGCTGTCGGTTGCCGCACCGCCCTGGAGGCCGGCTTTCAGAATGCCGCCCCTTTGCGGCACCTGCGCCTTCACAGCGCCAGCAAGTAGCGAGTTGGCGAAGGCGGCGCTCACGCCGAGCGCCGTCGCACGGCCGAGAAATTCACGCCGGCTCAGCCGGCCCGCAGCGACGCGGATGCTAAGATAGTCAAGTTCCTGCGACATTTGGATGCTCCTCGTTTCAGACATGTTCCCTTGGGGCCGGTCTATGCGGACCTCTATTTTGAGTACAGTACCAGCACCAATGTGCCGCATTGAACGAATTGTCCTTCTAACGCCGCAGGAAATCGGCGTTTAAGCCATCATCCGCGCACGATCGCCCAGATGACCGGCGAAGAATTGCGGCGGAGTCATCATGACCGTAAGCGCCGGACATTCCACATGAGCCGACGTGATCGGGCAACCAGGAAAAGCGTCAACGTTCCAAGCCGACCGACGGGGCGACTCCTTGAGCCGTCGCCTTGGATACATGAATATCGTGGTGGACGTCTTGAGTAGCAGACGACCGCGGGGCCGGCTTCAAACGCACAACCGTCGCCCCGTATACGCCGAGTTGAATCTCTTCAGCACCTTCAAGTCCGTCCGATCGACCTTCGGTTAAGCGGCTTTCTGAATACGATATGCTTTCCAGCGAAGACTACGCCGTGCTGAGGACGCGAGCCGTTGTGCTTGGCTTCATCGGCGAGCAACTCCATTATCGCAAGGGGGCAGCCAGTGCAGTCGAGATCAGCATTGATTTCGCACGTTCGTGACTACTTACCGCCAACAAGCAGCTCGAATAGCGGTGCCAACGTGGGCCGCTTATCAAGGTCCTCGACGAACTCCCCAATCAACTCGAGCTGTGTATCGGAGAATGGTAACATGGATGTTTCGGCGCAAGCTTTGAGTTTACGCATTCCATCGGCGAGCGAAGCCGGATTGTCCGGATGGCCGAATGGCTTGTCAATACGAATGAAATGTTCTGCGCCGCCCCTCAGCTTCACGGTAACTGCTGTCGGCGAATTTTGATGCAGACCGTGAGTACGATCGATCTCTGGATCAACTTCAATCTTCGTGACAGCCATGATCCGGCGCACAGCCGCATCCTCAAATGCTTCCGGACGGAAATCGCTGATTCCTACTCTGCCGTGCTGCGCCGCGACAGAGATGACGTAAGGCAGGCTGAAGCGCGCGACGACCGGGTCCTTTGGGTTCCACTTTTGGTCGCGCGGCTGTACCACATAACTCTCAGCGACGAGACGGTTCACCCCGAGCTCAAGTGAGACAATATCCTCCCCCTTGAAGCCGTACTTGTCGCGCAATTGCTTCAGTCCATCGATCCCGGGATGCATAGCCCTGCAAGCCGGCCAAGCTTTGAAGCTGATCTCAGCGTTCACGTAGTCCTGACCAAGTTTCTCCATAAGCAAATCGACGTCGTAGCTGGGTTCGAAGGCTCTGTAGAAGCCATACTTACCAAAGAAGGGCTCCCGAGGACCGTTGAAACCCACCATAGCTGACAGGGCCGATTCCACCCCCGAACGCGCCCGCAATCCTTGTTGCAGCGACACGGTGTGCGCGCCTTCCTCATACATCTGTACTTCCCCGGCGGCGTGGGCGTAGGCGATGCCGAATGCATTTCGGGTTTTCTCTTCATCGAGCCGCAGCAATTTTGCGCTAACCGCAGTGGTGCCCCACACCGCAACAATATTGTCGCGGCCGGTTTTCAATGAGTGGGTCGTCACGCTGCGCGCAAGACGCATGTGCAAATCCATAGCCGTCGCTAATGCGACCAGCAATTCGCTTCCTGTAATAGAAGGATCGCGTTCCGCGAGCGCCAGCGCCGGCGGCACATTGTAAGCACTGGCGTGGCAGCCGTTGATACAAAGCTCGTAGGTATCATCAAAGTCGATGGCTCTAGCCGTGGTGGCGTTGACGAGGACCGCCAAGCAAGCAGGAAGCTTTTCTCCAGAAACCCAGACGGTGCATTCTGCCTTGCCGCCGGACAAGCTGCCCAGCCGACGAGCGAAGTGCGCGATCTGGTCATCCGATCCCCCGATCGCGCTGGCAAGCGTGTCGAGAACGGAGAGTTTCGCGCGTTCAATCGACTCCTTAGGTATTGTCTCTGCGCCCGAGTCAATAACGTGCCTAATGAGTTGCGCCGTCAAATCCATCGCCAAACCTCCCGCCCCAATTAATAGACTACTGGCAAAATGTGGGGACAGCCCCGCCCCTGCGCCTGCGGTCGAGATTGCCATCGCATGCCTTGCCCAATCAGCTTTGATTGACCGATCCGCAGGTTGTTCTGCATATCTCTTCCTCAGAAAACAGTTGGCGCAGCTGCGCAACACAGCGTTGCAGTATTTGCCTCTTAGACACCCAGGGATCGAACGGTTGCTAGTTTCCGCTGGTTGGTGATTTGGCAGTCCAGTACCGGATGAGTCTGTTTACTGCTTCGCTCTGGTCGATCTGGACGTCATGCCCCGCATTGTTCAGCAGGTGGAAATCCGAATTCTTGATCAGCTTTGCCAGCTTTAAACCGCGGTCAGGCGGCACCGTGGGGTCGTTCTTGGACCAGATAATCAATGTCTCGGCCCGAAGCCGATCAAGGTACGGGAACACATAGGTTTGCTGCAACACAACATACAGACGGAGATTGGTTTCTTCTTCGGGCAGGTTCCGGAGAATCTCGTATTGCCCGCGCGCCGCGGCCCGCCGATAGGCCTCTCTCTTAGCCTCTTCCACATCCTGCCCATAGGCGCGGGCGCTCTTTCGCCAGGCGGCGACGTATTCCTCTTCGCTCGGCATCGGGCTGGAATTGTCGTAAACTTCCGTATAGGCTTGCCACCAAGTTTCGTCGCGGTCGTCCCCATAGGCCGGAGAAACGGAACTGGCTGTCAGCAATACAAGCCTCGAGACAAGATCGGGACGCAGGATCGCGACCCGCGCGGCCACGAATGACCCTTCTGAATGACCAACGAGGGTGATCTGCTTCAAACCCAGCGCTTCGATGAAGCCAATCACGTGGTCTACGCGACCAAGGCGGTTTACGAATTTTTGATCGGCGGGATAATCGGTCCCGCCGCACTGCAGTTGATCTACCGCGATAACCCTGAACTGATCGGATAGTTCGTTGAGCTGCCGCACAAAGGAACTCTTTCCGTCTGCACCGAAGCCGGCACCGTGCAGGAATACGATAGGCTCGCCTATTCCGCTCTCATAGTATGAGGTCCCGATACCACTGACTGAAATGCTGCGTTCAGAGATCATCTTTTTCCTTGGGTGAGACTAGTCGCAGGCCTCTCTCCAGTGCCGTGGGGAAACTGCACCCTTGGCAGCGAGCGCCGAACTATAGCAAGCCCCATATCACCGTCCTGCGCAAAGGTTTCCCTTGTCGCGCAGGAAACCGGCGTTTTTGGAGCCCTGCGTGCACTGTCCCTCTGCTGGACAGGACCAAAGGAACAGCCAGGGCAGGCACTGCATTGTGGCACCGCCGTGTGCTGGCAGTTTTGGCCTAGCGTTCTGACAATTCGCTGAGGGTTCCAGCATCGCAACACCGCATCGAATGCCGCGCCTACACGCCTACAGGATACGGCGGCAACTGTGAACCGCGGCTTACAAAGCAGCCTAGGAGGAGCCAGTCGATATGATGCCTATTTTCCGATGCGCCAAGGGCGATGAGGGACTGACCGGCAGCAGCCGAGCCCCCGGGTCGTATTGCACGTCCGCGTCCTGTCAGCCGACCCGGAGATTGCCGGATCACCTGCGCATAACAGATATATGGAATCGGTATGAGCGAGACATCGCAGAAGTTGAGCTAATATTAGCAAGAATGTGCAGTTTTCCTGCGAGGAGCCCCAATGTTGCATGCACCGCCGCTAGATTTGGACCGAATTGATCGGAAACTCCTCATTGCCGTACAGCGTAACAATCGCCTTACCACAGAAGAATTGGGCGAACTTGCAGGCCTTTCGGCAACCGCATGTCAGCGGCGATTGAAGCGACTTCGAGATGCGCGTGTGATCCAGGCAGATGTTGCTGTAATCTCGCCAGAAGCGATCGGGAGGCCCATGCTCATGCTAGCCTCTATCACTTTAGAGCGCGATCGCGCTGATATCATCGATCGTTTCAAACAAGCTATCCGGCGCACGCCCGAGATTATGAATGGATATTACGTAACAGGTGAGGCCGATTTTGTTCTCGCAATTTCGGTGCGTGATATGGTCGAGTACGAGGCATTTACTCGTCGCTTTTTTCATGAGCACCCCGATATCAAGGGCTTTAAAACGATGGTCGTAATGGATCGAATTAAGGCATCATTGGCTCTGCCAATTGACGAATAGAATGGAAGCACCAGTAGCGCCGCTGCCCCCTCCGAAGACCGGCAAGCACTTTCGCGAGTCGCTGCATCGCAGGCGATGACAAATGGTCAGTTAGCCAGTGGCCCGACGGTGCTCCAGCCACTTCAACTGGTGGTCGATGAACTCGTGCCGCCAGTAATAAACTCGCCCGACCAGCGCCCGAGCTCGACATAACGTCGAACCATCTGCTCAAGGAATGATATGATGTGCCGTGCGGCTGGCGGCAGTATTGTTCCATATGCGGTTGTTAGCGCCAATTCAAAGCTTAGCGAAGACCGCTCAATCGCAGCGACAGACAGGTTTGGGCCTTCGAGATCTTCCCACAAGCATGCACGACTGAAAATCCCGTAGCCTTCATCCAGCGCAATCATCCGCTTAATGAGAGGTATAGAGTCGATCTCGTACTTGAATGTCAATTCCACCTTTTGCTCGTGTGCGGCTGCCTCCAGGCGTCGTCGCGTATAACTCGGCGGCGCCGGAATAATCAGCGGAAGGCCCTCCAATTCAGACAACGACACCCTCTCACCGAACGGCCAATTTTTTGTTGAACCAACCAAATAAACTTCTTCTTGGAAAAGGAATTCGGGGTTTAGATGGCGATAACTATCAACATCGTAAGCGAAGCCTAGATCGATCTGCTTGCTCTGTATCCAATTCGCGGTTTGGTAGGTAAACCCCTCAAGCAATTTTAGCCTAACACGGGGGAATTGTTCACGGCAGCCTAAAATAAGCTCCGCCATGAAGGTTGGGCCCAGGTTGGGCAGAACTCCCACGCGAATGACACCGGAGGGACTCCCTTCATCGATTCGAGCTTGAAGGCAAGCATTTTCGAGCCGCAGCAAGACATTCGCAACTTCGTCGCGGAGCTTGGCGCCAGTTTCCGTCAACGTCACCCCTCGACCATCCCGAATGAACAATTGCACCCCGAGTGTTTCCTCCAGGCGACGCATTTGCCTAGATAAAGCGGGTTGTGCTAGGCGCAACTCAACCGCAGCTCGGCTGATGCTGCCAAGTTCGGATACTCGGATGAAATGCCTGAGGGCGCGAAGCTCGATCTGATTATCCACGTGTTCGGCCCGCTCACTTGAGACGACTTGGCACCCCGATCAGACGTGTCAGCTCTGAACCTTGCCCAAGCCTCAACGTCGAAACTAAGCTACTACCGCACCGCCCCGCAATAGGCCGACCCAAGCTGACTCCACGCCTCGCATGACTTGTCTTCAATCGAGAATGAAAGATTAATTCCAAGGCGGGTGTCACATTCGTGGGGCTTCCCTCAGCGTATTGCCGAACTCTCGGCACACTACCCGCTAGGCCAGCCGTTGCAGATCCTTCGCATAAAAATACACAATCTTTGCAACCGCAAATCGTCGGCGATGGTACTTTCACTTCTGAGGTCAGGCTAAGCCGAACGGGCTGATGCCAATTTTTTGCTCCTGCAGGTCGCAGGAACACAACGTAGGAGACAGCCAATGGCAAGGAAAGCGCTCATCCTGATCGAAGGTCATAGGGGTAATGGTCAGCTCTATGTCCAAGCGGCTCAGCGTCTTGGTTTACATCCGATTACACTGTCGGCTGATCCGACTCAGTACGAATATCTTGCAGCGGAAAACCTTCAGACAATTCGTGTCGATATAGACAATCTCGATGCGCTAATCCAGGAATGTTCCCGGCTGCATGCCACATTTGGCATTGCCGGCATCACCGGCTTTGCGGGCCACGACGAGTCGGTCTCTGCCACAGTTGGTAAGCTCTGCCGGTGTTTTGATCTACCGGGTCCCGATCCCGCGTCGATTGAACAATGCTACGACAAATTCGTTCAACGTCAGCTCCTCGCAGAGGCCGGCGTTGCAATACCTGCTTATCGCCTGGCAGCGAATGCGACGGACGTAGAAAGCTCTGCCGCGGAGATCGGCCTTCCCGTGATTGTTAAGCCAGCCGTAGGCAGTGGCAGCATGGGTGTCCGATTGTGCCGCAGCCCCGATGAGCTGGCCGAACATACGGCCTATCTGTTGGAGGGGAAGCACATATGGCGGTCTCCGCCAAGAGTGCTGGTCGAAGAATTCGCAGAAGGCCCTGCGTATGTCGCTGCAGTGATGGGACATGAGGTCGTGGGGATTGTCGCCGCTGACTACCATCCGCCACCGCACTTCGTCTATCGAGAGTGCACTTTTCCGGCCCCGCTAACTGATGAGGAGCATGAGCGTATGGCCGATGTTTCGCTCAGCTGTTTGCCAGCTCTCGGCCTTGACTGGGGGCCAAAAAGTGTTGAACTCCGGTTGACCAAACGTGGCCCAGTCGTCATTGAAGTCAATCCGCGTCTTAGTGGTGCGCCCACTCCTCTACTGATTAAGCTTGCTCACGGTGTCGATCTCATTACCGAGCACATCAAGCTTGTCATCGGCGATGAACCGAACTTGCGCAAAAGAGACTCGCGGACTGCGGTTGGGCGATTTCTTGTTGCTGATAGCGATGGCACCCTCGATTGGACCGATGGCGCTGGCCGGGCAGCTGCTTTACCAGGTGTCGCAGAGATAAGATTGTATGTTAAGTCTAAGGCGCCAATCGTAAGGAAAGGCGATTACCGAGACTGCATCGGGCATGTCGTCGCCGCTTCACCCACCTATGCTCAGACGGAAGCGATAGTCCAGCGTGCCGTCGCCTCAATTGGTTGGTCGATAACGCCATTGCCCACTGTTGACGAACGGGAAAAGGCATAGGAGCGCGGATAGGATTCTTCGAGACCCCGCCCGGCGAGCAGGCGCAGGTCGACTTTGCCTCACATGTCGTCTTCACCGACGAACCAACGACACCGAGGATCATCTGGCTATTTGCGTATTTCGCAAAAGCCGGACAGGGGTTCCGCTAATTCCGGACAGTGGTTTCGCTAATGTCGGGACAGTCTGACGGCGTCGGTCCTTGGGTGCCTTGTTGCGTTCACGGATGATTGATTTCGCCGTTTTCGGCGCCGGTCAAGAGGGGCGCGGCCTTTTGCTTTCGCATGCTGTCGCCCTGGAGCACGATGCGGTGGGCGTTGTGCACGATCCGGTCGAGAATGGCGTCGGCGACGGTGGGGTCTGCGATCAGGTCATGCCATCTTGCCACCGGGACCTGGGCGGTGATCAGGGTGGATTTGCGGCGATAGCGTTCCTCGACGATTTCGAACAGATGGAAGCGCTGTTGGTCGGTGAGGCTGTGGGTCCGAAGTCATCGAGGATGAGCAGTTGCGCGCGGGTGAGTTTGTCGATGAGGCGTGGGAAGCGGCCATCGAGACGAGCGAGCGCCAAATCCTCGAACAGGCGCGGCACGCGCACATAGAGCACGGAATGATCGAGCCGTGCCGCTTGCCGGCCGAAGGCGCAGGCCAGCCACGACTTGCCGGTTCCGGTCTGGCCGGTGACGATCAGGTTTTCATGCGCTTTCAGCCATTCGCCCTGGGCGAGCGCCATGGTGCTGCGCCGGTCGAGTCCGCGCGGCGCGGCAAAGTCGATGTCCTCGATGCAGGCTTCGGGAAAGCGCAGCCTGGCTGAGGCGAGCCGGTTCCGGACGCGCTTGTCGGCCCGCATGGCGACCTCCCGGTCGAGCATCAGGCCGAGCCACTCGTCACGGCTGAGCTCGTTGGCGTTGTTGCGTTCGGCCAGTTCGCGCCAGGCGGCAGCCATGCCGGCCAGACCGAGGGCCTGCATCTGGTCGAGGGTGGGGTTCGTCAGCATTCTTTCTTCCTTTCCTTCACTGGTAATAGGTGGAGCCGCGGATATTGGCGTGCTGGGGTGTCGGCTTTGCCGGTTCTGCGGAGCTGGCCCGGTCGAGGCCGGCTTTGAGGATGGCGGTGACGGAGGAGTAGGCGATCGCGTTGATCAGCAGCGCCCGCTCGCAGGCGGCATCGAGACGCTCCGGCCCATAGCGCGGCGCCAGCGACAGGATGCCCATGGCCGAGCGGTATCCCTGTTCCGGATGCGGCCGCTCGCGCATCATGCGCTCGACCAGGATGGCGGCGTTGGGGCCGATCCTGGCCGCCCTGCTGATCAGGCTGGCCGTGGTGTTGGCGTAGCGCTGGTGCGCCTTGGGCATGTGTTCGTTGACGGTGACATGGCCGGAACGCTGCGAGCGACGGACATGGCTGGCGACACGCTGGTGATCGTGGAAGATCTCGACCACTCGATGCGTGAGCCGCACCTCGACGGTGTGCCCGATCAGCCGGTGCGGCACCGAATAGAAGGTCTTGTCGACCTCGACATGGTAGTCAGGATGGACCTTCGCCGACTTCCACTCGGCGTATTCGAACGGTGCCGCCGGCAGCGGCTTCAAGGCAGCCGCTCGATCTCCCCGAACAGTTCGCGGCGGCTTTGGCCGACATGGCGCATCGGCCGGTTGTTCAGCTCCTCGAGCAGTTCGGCGATCACGGCGTTGAGCTCGGCGATCGAGAAGAAGGATCGGTTCCTCAGCCGCGCCAGAATCCAGCGCTCGACATCAGCACCGCGCCTTCGACCTTGGCCTTGTCGCGCGGCTTGCGGCTGCGGGTCGGCAGGATAGTGGTGTCGTAGTGCCCATCGCGGCAAAGGTCGCGTTCAGCCTCGACTCGAACCACAGCGCCTTGACGACACCGGCCTTCAGGTTGTCGCACACTATCGCTCTGGTGACGCCGCCGAAGAAGGCGAGCGCTTGCACCTGGCCCTCGATCCAGTCCGGCAGCTTCTGGCTGGAGCTGGCAAAGGCGAAGGTCAGACTGGAGGCGCCCAGCACCGCGACAAAAATCTGCGCCGGGTAAATGATGCCGGTCGCCGGATCGATCACCGGCACCGTCTGCCCGGCATAGTCCGTCTGCACCACCGCGCCCGCCGCATGCCGGTTGCGGAATGTCGCGCTCGTCCGGCGCTCGAAAGCGGCGAAGTGCTCGCAGAACCAGGTGTAGCCGTAGCCGTCGGGGTGGGCGGCGCGACACTCCTGCCACAACAGCGTCAGCGTCACCCCCTTGCGCTTCAACTCCCTGGCGATCAGCGCAAAGTTCGGTTCGCTTAGGTCTTGCGGCGGACGACCGGCACGGCCAAACAGCAGCCGCTCAAGTGTCGCGTCGCGGCGGCAAAGGCCAGCATGACAGCCCGGCCTCCCGCGCCCGTAGCAAATAGGTCGATACTGTCGTCTTGCTGATCTTCAGCCGTTCCGACACTTCACGCACCGAAAGACCCTGCTCATGGGTCAGGCGCAACATCGCTTGGATGTCCCTCACGCTCGTTCGTCTCGCTTGCTTCCGTCTCGGCATGGCCCCTCTCAACATCATCGTGAGAGGCCAAACTGCCAGAACGGCGCAGCCAAGAACCGACCGCTAAATCCGCTTCCGAAAACTGTCCGGGATTTAGCGGAATCGCTGTCCGCGAATTACTGAAATCACTGTCCGGGATTTAGCGAAAAGGATGTCCGGGAATTACCGAAACACGCAGCTATTCTCTCTGGTGCTCGGCTTCAGCCGCTTGATTTGGCCCGCTTCGACAGGATCTGCTGCTGCTTATACGCTGTCAGGCCGCTGCTTTCGAGGCGTTGGGCGGCGCTCCTCGTGACGTGCTCGACGGTCTTATGGATACGGCGGTGATCGGCGAAGGCGAAATCGGCGGCTTCATAGCTGACGAACCTTCGCCGAAGACGACGGCGAATTG
Organism: Mesorhizobium sp. M7A.F.Ca.MR.176.00.0.0; assembly: GCF_004023165.1. Classification (NCBI taxonomy): domain Bacteria; kingdom Pseudomonadati; phylum Pseudomonadota; class Alphaproteobacteria; order Hyphomicrobiales; family Phyllobacteriaceae; genus Mesorhizobium; species Mesorhizobium sp. M7A.F.Ca.MR.176.00.0.0. The sequence continues at coordinate 45,260 of NZ_RZTC01000023.1, forward strand.
TGTCCTGGCCATGAACCACTCGCGCGGGGCGCGTTTCCATTCCTCGGCGGCGTGGTTGAGAACCAGTATTATAGCAGGTTCATTGCGGGCATTGGGACATGACCGCGTTTGGTTCAACGCCTCGTGGCGTTTGTAACCGGTATGACCCATGACGGCGCGATCCGATCCCCGCTGGAGATGAGCGATTTTCGGGGATGGTGCGACCATCCGGGACAGGAGCGCCGGGAGCACGTACGGGCAGACCGATCAATTCGATGAGCTGCGACTCGCGTTCCCTGCGACTTGCCCGGTTGCGCCGAGAGCGCGGATCCGTAGGTGTGCCGTCCGTTGGCTCCCGACTGTTTGAGGAAAGGGAGCCGATCAGATGTGTGATTGGAATGGATATCCACCGCACCTTTGCGAAGGTGGTAGTTTGGGAAGACGGCCGGCTGCGCCATCACGGACGGGTCGACATGACCCGCTCGGGACTAAAAGGGGTTGGCCGCAGTTTGCGACGCATGGCGGTAGTGCGGGTTCTGTCGCCCTATGTCGGCCGGGAGATTGTGGCCAACCCGATGCAGGTGAAGGCGATCGCCCATGCCAGTATCAGGACCGGCAAGATCGATGCCGGCGTTCTGGCGCAGCTCCATGCCAGCGGCTTTCTGCTTGAGGTCTGGGTTCCCGATGAGCGGGCCGAGCGGCTTCGCGGTCTGGTCGCGCGGTGCAACCAGGCCGTGCGGCATCGGACGCGCGTGAAGAACGAGAGGCATCCTGCAGGCGCACCTCGTGCAAAGTGCCGCTCGCGCCTGGCTCGAGCGGCAGGTGCTTCCTGACAACGAGCGGGGCCGCGATCGTCACACATCCGCGAGATCGATCGCCTGGCCGAAGATCTGGCTGACCTCGATCGCGACATCGCCTGGGAAGCGGCTGATGATGTGCAAGCCGGCGGCTTCAGACGACGACCGGCTCAATGCGATGGTCGCGAGCGGTATCATCGCCGCCGTGGGCGACATCGGCGGTTCCGGCAACCGCAGAGGCTGGTGAGCTACTTCGGCCTCAATCCGCGCGCGCCAATCCGGTCTCGGCTTGGCGCAATATGGGCGGATCAGCAAGCATGGGCGCTCCCACGCCCGCGCCATGCTGGTCGAGGCGCCCGGTCTGCGGCGAAGCGCCTGGTCTGCTCAGAGCCTTCTTTCTGCGCATCCGCAACAAGCGTGGCCATCAGGTCGCAGCCGTGGCGGTCGCCCGCAAGCTCACGATGTTGATGAGGCATCTGCTGACGAAAGAGCAGGACTACTTCTGGGCTCGCGCGGCGCTGGTGGCAGCAAAGCAGAGGCAGCTCGCTCTCAAGGCTGGCGCGCCGGGCGACCGCGGTCTCGGTCGTCGCGGTTCGGCTCACGCCTACAACGTGAAGAGTTTGCGAAACAGCGATAAAGCGTGGCCGAGAATGCCGAGCGTGCCTACGAGCTGATGCTTCGGCATTGGCGGCCACGCGGGCCGAAGCGGCACACGGACAGGCGAAGCCAATAAGCAAAAACACGCGAGCCTGGAAATTTTGAGCTCAGGTTCTGGTTCTCGCGTCCAACGCCAATCCCTGCACTTCTATAACCTCACTAGTCCCGCGCAGTTGGGCACGCATTACACTGCACTCGACCGTTGGGCCGGAAAGATCGACTTAATCTCGAGGAATGCTGCCAGCCCCTCAGGTCCGAGTTCCCGACCAAGGCCGCTTTCCTTGACACCGCCGAATGGCGCGTCGATGTGAAGCGCGTAACGGTTGATGCCGACAACACCAGCCTCCACTCGGCGCGCAATCGCCATGCCCCGCTCAGGGTCGGACGTGAACACCGCACCACCCAGGCCATACGTAGTGCCGTTGCAGATCGCGATCGCCTCCTCCTCGTTGTGGTACGGGATCACAGACACCACCGGCCCGAAGATCTCCTCCTGCGCGATCCGCATAGATGTGTCGACATCACGGAAGACCGTTGGCTCGAGATAATATCCGACGTCAAGTCCCTGCGGACGCCGACCGCCGGTAACGACCTTCGCGCCCTGCACGCATCCAGATGCAATGTACTCCTCGACGCGAACACGCTGCCGCTTCGCCACCAGTGGCCCGACCTGCGTCGCTGGATTGAGCGGGTGGCCCACGACTAGCCCAGCCACCTTGTTCGCAATTCCTTCGACGACTTCGTCGTACCGTGCGCGCGGAGCAAGGACGCGGGTCAGGGCGTGACAGATCTGACCGCTGAACGGGATGCACGCCGGCGCGACTAAGGGGAGAAACGTGTCAAGATCGACATCCTCGAGCAGCAACGCCGCCGACTTGCCGCCAAGCTCGAGCGTAACGCGCGCGAAGCGCTTGGCACAGGCCAGTGCAACCTGGCGACCAGCGTGCGTTGAACCGGTAAATGACACTTTGTCGACACCCGGATGCGACGCAACCAATGCTCCTGTTTCGCGCGCACCGAACACGATATTGACGACGCCGGGGGGAATGCCTGCCTCGCCTAAGGCTTCAGCGAGCAGGTATGAGTCCAGTGATGCTTCCGGTGCGGGCTTAACGACCGTCGTACAACCAGCGGCCAACGCTGGTGCCAGCTTCCATGCGATTGCGCCCTGAGGGCCGTTCCACGGTACGATCAATCCGGCAACACCTACCGGCTCCCTCCGAATGACAGTTCGCAACTCGTGTCCTATGCGCTCGGATTCGACTTCTAGTTGATCGGCAAGCTCGGCATAGTAGCGGTAAAATTTCGATGTGCCGCTCCCATTGGATTGCACGGAGCTTACCAGGGGCATCCCGATCTGCGCCGTGACAACGGCGCCCAGCTGCTCGGCGCGATCCTCGATTGCACGCGCGAGTCTGCGCAAATAATGGGCTCGCTGCGACGGCGGCAGCTGAGGCCACCCGGAGTTCCGGAACGCCGCACGTGCGGCATCCACTGCCGCAGAAACGTCGTGCTTGTCGCCATTGGGGATTGTCGCAAATTCCAGCTCATCCGCCGGGTTCACGACCGGAATCCTAGCCGACGAATGGGCCGGCCGGAGCTCGCCGTCGACATAGATATCGGTGTGCTCGCCTGTCATCAAGCTGATTGGCGTGGTCATTGCTTTGCCTTTCGTCACATAGGCTGATCCTTCCAAAGGGCTCAACCAGTTGTCCACTCAGCACCGCTGCTACGCGTCGACCTTGGTGGCGGGAGCCGCTCGGCGGGTTTCCTGCATGCTCGTCAGCAACCAGACGCCGGCGGATTAGTGGACGACTCGCACGGCCAGCCGATTGGTTGATTGCTGTGGCACGAACTCGGCCAGGGCGATCGACAGCTTCGGCTCATTCGATCATTTTTGTTGAATCACACTCAAACGCATTCTGGAGCTCGATCGGGGCATTACTAGGATCGGGGGATGCCCGCGACGAGTTCCAACCTTGCGGCCCGTCCCCTACACCTCCGGGCCAAACTCAATCCCTGCCCAAACCAAGGCCAGCGTTACGGAACCAAGTGCCACGCGGACAGCGGGCGCTCGTGGGCAGACGCCTGTCTCAGGGCCAAAGGTTTTGCAGCACTCTTGGAGTGGCAGCCTTGGCACGCTTGACCTCTGCTCTGGACAAACGGTCGACAAATTGGGCCAGCACTAAGCGGGCAACCACTTCCGGATCGACCGCCGGGTCTCGCTGGACGCCGACGTGGATCCGTTCGAGAAATGAATTCCGGTTTCTGGCGTTGGCGCGCCGGCCGGGATTCCAACCCTCGTAGTAGAAGCCGCGAAGCAAAGCTGGCAACCGTGCGCCCATGTAAACGGCGTGGTCGCGATCCAGGCAGTCGCGCAGAGCGTGCAGCGTCGCAATCAGAGCTTGGTAGACCCGCTCGCGATCATGCCAGCGAAGTCTCCACATCAGATCGCTGATCCAATTCTGAGTTACTTCTAATGCGTTGTTGAAATCATGCCTCGCGCACATTGGCTTTTCTCATTTCCTTGAAGGTTGCCAGGATCTCGAATGCGCCTCATCGGCCTTGAAGTTGACCTGGTCAGGCGAGACTAGCGCTGCAAAGACGAGGACCACAAAAATGGCTTCCGTCCGTGGCGAGCGGGCGATGCCTGACAGATGACCCCCTTGGAAAAGAGGCCTTCCGGTAGCGAAGTAGTTCCAGAGGCCAAGCTGGAGTTCAGACGGTTTGACAAAGATATTAACCGGAGCGTTCGCGAGTGCTCGTGCGGGCACGGCTCGACCCAGACAAACACTCCCTTTGGTTATAATTATCTCCTTGCATCCAGATTAATCGCTCAGTTTCCGCGTCAGAAATCCTCGCCTCAGCGCAGCGCTAGGATCTCGTTCGGCGCAATCTAAACAATTTGGCAGTCCCAGCGTGCCTAATTCCAAGGGCCTAGAGGCCGCCGCGTTACGCGACGGCGGCACTCAGAGAGTTCTTCTAGGGCTCACGTCAGGGTGTGCTACATCGTCGCCGCAGTTTGCTCCCGTTTCATAAAGCCGAACACCTACTGCAACTCACGCGCGCGCCCGGCCCCATTCCCCTTTTCCCATATTGACTCGTAGTTTCGCAGCATCATCTCCGCGACACCAAAGGTGTGATTGCCTTGCCGCGAAGCCAGGCGAGCATCGATGTCGGGATAGATAAAGAAGGGCAGGGAAATTCGTTCGGCCGGACCACTGTGCACGACCTGATGCGGCGTACTCTTGAACCGGTTATCGCTCAACACCTGAAGCATGTCGCCCAGATTGACAACGAGACTATCGGGGAGGCTCGGCGCCGGTATCCAACGCCCGTGGAACCACACCTGCAAGGATCGCGTGGGGAGTTCCTCCTGCAGCAGCAGCGTGAAAAAACCATTGTCGGTATGCTTAGCGGCCGCGCCACCGGTAGACGGATATCGGATCACGCGTTGCAGAACCGTCGGGGGGCTGAAATGGCGTTGGAACCAGCCTTTTTCCATATCGAGCAGGTCGGCCAGCGCGTTCCCGAGCGGCGGGACGACGCCATTAAGCACGGTGGCCTGCAAAGCTAGGAGGCTCCGCGCGAAACCTGGAGCTAAGGCGTCGTCCGGAAGGCGTGTGCGTCCGGCAAATGGACGCCGGTCGCTTTCATTCTCGATACCGAGGTCGAACATTTCCTTTGGGTCCGGTCCGGCCTCGGGATGCAGCATTTCACCGTGCAACGGACTGTATCCACGGGCGGTGGTGGGGTGGACGTTTTGAAAGGCGTGACCATAGCGTTCCTTCGTAGCCAGGGGCAACGCGAAGAAGCGCCGGGAAGCATCGATCGCTTGTGTAATCTGTTCTTTCGGGATTCCGTGCTCGATAAGGTAGAAGAATCCGTACTCCTCGCAGGCCGTGCATAATCGCTGTTGCTCTTCACGTCGCGTTGCATCGGATGACAGTTTCGCCAATGAGATTTGCGGTAGCGCAGTCATAGTCGCTCCTCCGTCGGTGCTGTGCCCCTGTGGGGCTACTTAAGCCAAAAGCTTGTTTTACATTCACAGATCTATTCTCTGTCGAAGCGAATATCCTCTAGATTACCCACCGGCGCAACAGAAAATATGTTAAGAATATGCGAAATTACTGTACAATTGGACTTAACGGTCCCTGAACATCCGTAGCAGGCGAGGTTTGTGACCGCCCTCGAGTTCAAGAAGGGACGATGAGCACTTTCCTGCAAATGCGAAAGCCTGTTCGATGATCTGCGCGAGATCTGCCCAAATTCACGCTGGCCAGGGTGTGGACGCCGTACACCCAGCCCGTATCGCCTTGCGATGTTGATACAGGCGAATGACCGCCACGTTCCAGTGCGTTGGCAATGCGCAACAGCAAGCATCAGTATGCATGTTGATAGGGACGGAATTGCCAAGCTTGTGTGGGTGAAAGCAACGGCAAGTTCTACCTCTTCGGGACTTGTCTGGCATTTGGCAGCTCATTAACCTCGATCGCTTGGCCAAAAACGAATCCGGCCACAAGAAGTTTTTTGATCACCTTTTCGCTGATGATTCCCGGTTTTCTTTTAAAATTGCGTCAGCCATCTTCTCAGCCACCATGATCGTTGGAATGTTTGTATTGGCCCGGGGGCAGAACGGCATCACCGAAGCATCGGCAATCCTCAAACCCGAAACGCCCCGAACCCGGCCCGACGGATCAGTCACCGCAGCAGGGTCGGAGGCTTGCCCTATCTTGCAGCTCGAAGTCGGATGCCAATTGCCGGTCACATTCTGTCGGACAAATCGGTCGAGATGCTCCTCGTTTTTGATAAGATCTGCAATGCTATGACCATCGGTTATGACATGACTAATGAGGGCGCGGCGCAAGCGTGGAGAACTGTCCATAAGCAAAGCAAGCACCGAGGTGAGTCCGTAATTAACGCAATTGACCTTACTGACCTGCTTCGCTCGTGCATTCCAAGCTGAGGGAAAAGGGTCAAGCGCGACCGCCGACAGGGAATCCTGCTTCAGTAGGCGGGCCATGAAACAGAAGCCGTGCTTCAGTCGATCGGCGTCCCGCTTGTCGCTCAACCAGTTGAAATCTACCTGCGGCTCTACGGTATGAGAGCGATCCTTGAGCACGATCGTTCCTGTCGAGTAAACTCGGTTGACCCACAAATAGAGGGAGCCGAGGCGCTTGCCCAGCGGGTGCCAGGCCGACTTCGCAACTCCCGATATTGCCATGTCCGTCGACGGGCACCCATTGTAGCCCGACGAGTAACGGGCGTGCATCTGGATGTGGCCGCTCACATTGGGCGCCATGCGATCGCTTGGTTTCAAATACGCAGAAACGGCGATCCCTGGATGTTCTTGAAGGTTCTGGCCCACACCTCTTACATCTGCCACAACCGGAATACCGAGATTTGTCAGTTGCTCGGCCGGGCCGACCCCGGAGCGCATCAATATGGTGGGGGAGTGGACAGCTCCGGCGCAGAGGATCACACTTGAAGCGAGATACGACTGCTGGCCGAAGTTGTTTTCCGTCTCGACCCCCGTGACGGTGCGGCCTGAAAAGGCCAGACGCACAACCGTCGTTGCCGGCAAGATTGTCAAATTGCGTCGAGAGCGGACGCTCTCGGACAAGTAGGCCATCGCAGCGGAAACGCGGTGGCCGTTTCGGTTGGTCAAGGGAACGACGGAGTAGCCGTCACCAAAACCACCATTGAAGTCCGGCCTGAAATGAATACCCTCATTTTCATACGCTCTCGATACCGCTCGGATAAAGCCGGACCAGTCTGATCGACGCACCCGTCTTATCGGCAGCGGACCAGCCTTGCCGTGAAATTCGCCGCCGAAATCCAGATCGCATTCGAGGCGACGGAAGTAAGGTAGAACCTCCTCCCAACTCCAGCCCGCTGCACCGCTCGAGGCCCAGTCATTGTAGTCTTCGGGACCACCGCGGTTGGCCACCTGAGCATTGATGCTGGAGCCGCCGCCCATCACCCGGGCCTGCTCGTAATGAATGGGCTTGCGGCCATCCCGGACTGTGGTCGCGTCGAGTAAAGGCCATTGATAATCAGGATTGAAGTAAGCACGTGTTGGATTGCCTTCCAAGATGTCATCAGGGACGGCATTCGGGGGCGTATCAGGACCGGCTTCGATGAGCAGTACGCGATGTCCATCGGCGGAGAGCCTGCTCGCTACGACGGATCCAGAGGAACCGCCACCGATCACGATATAATCGAAAACCACACAAGCCTCCCCCTATTCACATGATGCTCAGACGAGGGATAACGGGCAATATTAGGCCCCCCCAGCAGAGGATCACTCGTCAGGCAGCTAAATACGTCATGGTGCCGTAGGAAATCCACACTACACCCTAGTAGTTGGTAAGAGCCCGAGAATCAGCTAGGATGACAAGCGGAATGAATGTCGAGACGGCCGCGTGAGCAATTTCGTCAAGTTTAGCCGCTATCTTGCAGTCATCGCACCGATGCGACCTAGCCGATCTTCTTCCAGCTCGCGCCGGCACGTTACGCCACCCCTGGCGAGACCGTGTGCGGCCCGCCTTTAACGGCGTGGCGCTCGGACGAGCGACGATCCCGAAGGATATCCTATGTTCCGTGCGCTTGCTGTTCGTCATGCTAAAAGTCATTCCCGCCTATAAGCGGACGCGTCAACTACTAGATGCCGTAGTATCAGTGCTTTCCCGCAAGCTCTAGAAGTCACCGTGTGTTCAGCGCACTGAAGGGTGCATCGGCATGCAGAGCAACGTCACGACCCTAGAGCTTGCGAGGTGCATCTGTGCGGCAGACGAGTTGGGGCGCAAGATGGGCCTTCACATTACCATGGGCGAAGATTTTGAAGAGTACGTTGGGATCACCAGCAGACTTCCCGGGAAGTCACCGACGTATCCAAGCTTCCGTCCCGACTGTTCTTATCTTCCGCCTGGAAAGGCCTTTTGGATCGTCGGGCGTGATCAGTATGGAAGAGTAGCGCATGTACAAGCAATGCGTCTATATCATCTATCCAACACAGACGTTGCTGAGCACCTTGGGTCGTTGAGAGCCTGGTTCGCGGATCCTACCTTCATAGCCGGGTCTGGTTCCTCGTCTCGCTGCGATGCGCCCACTGGCCGCAGCATGACTGGGCTGGTCGCCTATCATGGCGACATCTGGTTGCGCGAGGACTTCAGAGGCCGCGGTCTCTCTACCTTTATCGGTCGCATTGCATTTGGACTAGCCTGGGCTAAATGGTCGCCGGACTTCATCTATGCGCTGGTTGCCGATTGGCACATCCAAAAGGGCGTTGTCGATCAGTATGGGTATCTACATCAGGAGCCACACGGATCAGTCCTGCACTTGCCCGCGCACGGGATAGATGACGACGATTGGCTCGTTTGGCTGACGCGAGACGAACTGTTGAAGACGGTTCGTGCCTCATCAGTGCAGGCGCCCGGTGAGAATACTGTGGCGAAAGCCGACTCTCGATCATGGACCGTATCGCCAGACTGATCTGAGCCGGAATCAGATGCCGTATGAACGTCTCATCGGCCAGGTGAATGGAGGTTTCAAATACTACACATTCGAGAGCCTCTAACACGCGTGAGCCTCAGCGCTTGAGCGACTATCAACGACCAAGTTTCAAACTCTCTGGAGTGGGCTCGGGTTGGCGATAGTTTCGGTGGCACTATGTGACACTCTCGCTACGCTAACCGTTTGAGCTGCCGCCATTCCGGCAACACTGTTGGCCCTGCGTTAGCTGCCGGTCGACACCGCGTTGTCCCTTGGCATGTGGCATCCGGCAGGTTCCAAGAAGGCCTCGGACGCGACATACACGCGACCGCGAGGACCGCCGATTCAAGCGACGAGGACCGGAAGTGAGGTTGATTTTCCAATGCAAGTCGAAAGGATTGCCCGGGAGATGTTCGTCCTCCCGTCGGGTTGGCCAGAGCCAAGCCCACCTTGTCAACTGCGTCGGACAGACTTTCGGTAATCCCATTCACAACTATCCAGAATATAAGATGTTTCACCATTTTGAAGTTGTGCAATATAAAGATCAATATAATTTTACGTTCCGATAATTCACCGAGGGGAAACTCCGTGCTAAAGCTTTAACGCCGACCTGCCAAGGACGGCGCGCCGAGCCTTAGCCGCAGCTTTGTGCGCCGCTCGCAATATTCGGTGCAAACGGTTGCGGAGAAGGGATTATGGAACGCCCCCAACTCGAAGAAGTGCCCGTCCTTTCCGCTAGGGAAATAGAGTGCATACTCTGGGCAGCCAGAGGGAAATCGTCGTGGGAGATAGGACGAATACTTAACAGGTCCGAAAACACTGTGAATTTTCACATAAAAAACGTAATGCGGAAATTGGACACGGGCAGCAGAACGGTCGCTGCTATGAAGGCGGTAAGCCTCGGGATCATCGAACTAGAGGAAGCGGTGAGCGCCGCCGAAGTGTCGTCAGGCGACGATTAGAGTCTCGGTCTTTTCTGTAATGTAAGGCCGCTGAGCCCGGATTGCGCCAATAATCCCGTTATGGCTGCCGGGTCTCATAGTCGACCCACGAATGCGGCCTCGCAGTGTGAACAACACGATGACACAACGCCCACGGACCTGCGGAACGCGAGTTTTCGTCCATCGCATCCTCGGGCCGGGGTTGTGTTCACATTCATGAGGTGATCGAGAAGGCTGACCGGGAGGTTTTCCGCTGCGGGCGCGGTCTGAATCGCGTGGCGCAACTACGCCAGTACTTTGGGGTCTTGGTGACTTGCTGCAGGACGGAACGGCCGAATAGTTCGGGGCACAGCACCAGGGCCGACCACGCGCCATCGGAGGGGTTCATGCTGCGCCAGCGCACACCATATCAGTTCGATCTCAAACCGTACGATGCGAAGACCGCGCAGATGCCACCATGGCAGGCGCTGGCCGAAGAGACGCTCCTGATGCGGCAAAGCTGAGAGTGCGCCGGAACCTCGGCGAGGTTGGCGTAGACGAGCGTTATGTCGTGGAGTCCTCGGCCCATCGGCGGCTGCAAAATCTGAGAGCAGCCTCGCGCACCGGTCAACAGGAGGTGGCGCGCGTGATGGACGAGAAGATTCCGGCTCAACCATCTGGAGCGCCCTGCAGTCTGCGATGCGGCGTCGCCTGGTGAGTTGTGTGCGTCAAGTTCTGCTAAAATGGCGTGGCATTCAGTGGTGACGTTGAGTGTCCGCCGCGCAGCCGCCGTCTAGCGGAGCGGCGGACACACGGGCGGTGCTCAGGCGGCCAATGCCCTCAGGCTCTCCTTCGTGAGCTCGCGCAGACGGATCGCTTCAAGCCGGTTCTCTTGGATGCCCACCGCCAGCGCCCGCACCAGCCGCAGCTGGCGCAATTCGTCGAGATGTGCCTCGTCGACCATGCTGATCAAGGTCTACGGTGCGACGTCCAACTTCAGGTCCACCAGAGAACAAGGTCAGGCCGGGCAAATCCGAAAAAGCAATTCAGCACCAGGCGACGCTTTCCGTCGCCTGATTGACCGGTAACCCCGTGAACGAAGCCGCCATCGATTAGGGCGATATCCCCAGTTTTGAGCTCGAACTCGCGGTAAGGGACGGCCTCCAGATAGGCTGCCGAATAGGGATATCCAGTGGTCTCCACACCTTGCGATATCCGGTCCGCAACCGTCGGCTTGTGGCTCCAGAGCTTCAGATTGCCGCCTTGCTCAGGCATGCTGGGATAGAGGTTGAGCGCTGCGACCGTATTGTGCGCCACCGCAGAAAGCTCGTAATCATCGCCAGCACGTAAGACTTGAGCGACGTCGTCGTGGGGATCCAAGGAAAAGGTGCCTGTGCCCGACCAACTGAGGCCGCGACAAACATTGGCCTGGCCGTGTTCGGAACGGGCTAGCCGCAATTCGATTCCCTGGTTGTGAAGCTCTCGCTTCAACGCCCCGAATACTGCTCGAACCGGGTCAACCAAATTCTTAAAAAGGGCATCGACGTACGGCCGCGCGTTTTCGGCGTCTGCGAAATAGGTGGCTGCATCCTTTCTGTAGTGAGATGCGCCGACATATTGTCCGGGCACACCATCTTTACGCTCTCTGAGACCGGAGCTTCCAATAAAGTTCGTAGTGATCTCCTCGGCTACTTCGGTGCTGAAAGCTTGCTTGATGTGCAGAGCGGTGAGCTCACCTTTCAGGACCGAGATGATCTCCGACGTGTTGATCGATCCGGTCCGTTCTTTGATCGAAACCGGCGAGATGGCTGGCACTTGAGATATCTGACTAGACATTGTCTTGCTCCTGTAGTGCGTGTTCAAGTATGGTGATGCCACGATCGAGTTCGGCATCGGTGATGGTTATCGGTGGGAGGACTTTGATAACGTCGCGATTTGGCCCCGAGGATTCGATAAGAAGGCCATTTTCGAATGCGACATCGTGCACGCGGCCGACAACTGCCGGTGAACGGCATTTCAGGCCGGCCATCAGACCGCGGCCGCGCTTCTGTTCGATGTATCTTGGAAGTTTCGCAACCAGGCGATCGAGGTGCGTTTGCAGCCTGACGGCTGTCCGCTCGACACCTGCAGTAAATTTCCTATCCGACCACATCTTGCACATGGCTCCTGCCGTCACGAAGGCGAAATTGTTGCCTCTGAAGGTCCCGCTATGTTCTCCGGGCTTCCATATGTCCAAGTCGGGTCGAATCAGAACGATGGACAGCGGACTACCTGAACCGCTTAGTGACTTGGAAAGACACACAATATCCGGTTCGATTTTCGCGGACTCGAATGAGAAGAAATCGCCAGTTCGGCCCGCACCCGCCTGAATATCGTCGACGATAAAAACAATGCCGTGAGTACGGCAAATGCGCTGAATTTCCGTGAGCCAAGCTGCGGATGCGGCGTTCATGCCGCCTTCTGCCTGGATGGTCTCCAGAATGATTGCGGCAGGCTTTTCTATGCCGCTCCCCGGGTCGCTCAAAACGCTGTCGATGTAACTGGCGGAATCGAATGCTTGGTTCGGATAACCGTCATAGGGAACACGGATCACATCGTGGCGAGCAACGCCTCCCAGTTCCCTGGTTGAGGCCGAGCCCGACACCGCTAGAGAGCCGAGCGACATGCCGTGGAACGCATTCGTAAAGGCCATGACGCTCGAGCGGCCCGTGTATTTTCGCGCCAGCGCGAGCGCCGCTTCGTTGGCGTTCGTGCCGGTCGGCCCAGGAAACTGAATCTTGTACGAAAGGCCTCTGGGTTTCAGGATCCAATCGACGAACCCTTCAATGAAGTCGCGCTTTGCCGCCGTATGCATATCAAGCGACAGAAGAATGTTCTCCCCGACGAGATATTCAATCGCTGGCGCCATAATATCCGGATTGTTGTGCCCGTAGTTGAGTGCGCCGGAACCCACCAGGAAATCGATAAAGGGCTTACCCGTCTCGTCCCAGATCGTCGCCCCAAGGGCCTTCGTAAAGACGGTGGGGAACGCCCGGCAATAACGACGAACGTTAGATTCATGAGCCGTGAAAGTGTCGGTGTCCATATTAAGTCCTCTGCACATAGACGTTCAAAAAAGAGAGCTGTTTAATGGCTAGTGGTTTGCGGCAGATGTTCGTCGCTTAACATTGAAGCGGAATGCCGGAGGCAGATTTGTTGCTGGGATCCTCATCGACTATTATTAGGTTGCGTTGCCCTCCATTCAGGCGCCTTCGGAGAATGTGCTGCAATAAGATGGCTTCTAAAGCTTCCGCGAAAGCATGGATACTATGGCATCAGGTAGTTGACGTACCCACCCATCGCTACCCATAGCGCCTCCGGACAATGGATGAGTCCCAGGAGATCAGCGGGGTCGCGTCGCCAGAGGTTGTGTAGCTCGGCGGTAGCGAGAAGCCGCTCGCGAGCGCGCTCCTCAATAGCGCCGTAGCGAGCCAGCGGCTTCGCGGCGGTCATCAATATTCGCCGTTCAACCTCGGGCTGCGGACACCAACCTGATTCAAGAAACTATTTGATGACCGATGACACAGCGAAAGCCGCGCTCTCTTGGAGAAGACTGCGGATTCCGATCTCTTTCGCGAGATGATTGGCCCCGAGCCGCCGGGTCAAGAGGGCGGGCCGCCGCGGGCGCCCTTGACGGAAAGCCCGTTCGTAAGCCAGGCGGAAGCAACCGGGAGACGCGCTGGCGAAGGGCCGCATCGGTTTCGAGAACGTCCACTACCGCGTGTCAAGCGAAGTGAGGATTTGACCCCCTGGGCGAACTGAAGATTTGACCCCCTCATTGTTTTGCGGTTTCGTTGGTACCGAGCGTCGTTCCGGCCTTCTGCAATAGGCCGGAACGACGCTTTTCGCGAAGCCGGTAGCTGTCGCCACGGATCGTTATCACTGTCGAATGATGAAGCAGGCGATCAAGGATCGCCCTTGCCACCACGGGATCGCCAAACACGCTGCCCCATTCGCCCACCGAGCGGTTGGAGGTGATCAGGATCGATCCCCGCTCATAACGCTGCGACACCAGCTGGAAGAACAGATGTGCGGCATTGGCTTCGAACGGGAGATAGCCGAGCTCGTCGATGATCAGCAGTTTCGGCCGCGACAGGGTCGTCAGTTGCTTTTCGAGTGAACCGTCGTCATTGGCCTTGGCCAGCATCGCCACGGCGTGGCCGCCGTGACGAACTGGACGCTATGGTTCTGCCGGATCGCCTCGCGCCCGAGAGCCACCGCCAGATGTGTTTTGCCCGTACCCGGAGGTCCAAGGAACAGGACCGTGTCGCCATGGGCAATCCAGCGGCAGGTCGCCAGCTCCCGGATTTGGCGCTGATCCAGCGACGGCTGCGCGTCGAAGTCGAAGCCATCGAGTTCGCGCACAAACGGGAACCGCGCGATCTTGCCTTCCATAGAGATGCGCCGCTCGTCGCGCCGCGCGATCTCGTGGGTCACCAGGAAGGCCAAAGCCTCGCGCAAGATCATCTGCGAACGCGCCGCTTCGTCCAGCAGCGTATCGAGCTGGTCCCGGATCGCGGTCAGCTTCAGCCGGTCGAGCTGAGCCAACCAGCATCTCGTGATCGACCGTCGTCATCACCAGCTGCCTCCCACCAGTGCCTCATATTCCGCCAGCGGCCGCAACAGAGCGGAAGGCGCAACGATATCCACCGGCGCCGATCGCACCGGCGCCAGCAGCGCCGACCACGCCGGCAAGATGCGCGCGCTCGACAATCCGTTGGCGACGTCCGCGGCACAACGCATGATCCGCCACCACCTCGCCCGCATGACGCACGATAACGCGGCCGCCCAGCACCACGACCTGGACGCTCTCCCCGATCAGCCGCCAGGGAACCGAGTAACTGTTCGTGTCCAGGTCGATTGCGCAGTCTGCCTGGACCTTGCGCACGAGATCCCGCAGTTGCCCGAACGGCGCCCGTCCGCCCAGAGGGCGAAGCGCCATGGCTTCTTCGGCAAAGCGCTCCGCAGGAGCCACCCCGGTCGTGCCATGCACACGCTGATCGGCAATCTCGCGCGTCCACCGTTCCAGATGCGCCTCGAACGCCGCCCAGTTCTCGAACCGGCGGCCGACAATCGCATTGTGCTTGACGTAGCCGACCCCGCGTTCGTCCTTTCCCTTCGTACGCGCCCGGTAGGGCGCACAAGCCCGTGGCGTAAATCCCCAGTAGCGGGCAAAGGCGTGCAGCCGCACATTGAAGCGCACCTCCCGCGTCGCCGCATCGTGATGTTCGACCAGCGCCTTCGGATTATCGAACAGCACTTCCGTTGGAACCCCGCCGAAGCGAAGGAAGGCTCCTTCCATCCCCTCCAACCAGTCCGCCTGGCGCTCCCGAAGCGAGGGACGGATATGCAGCCGACGCGAGTAACCCAGCGTTGCCACAAACAGGTGCACCCGAACACGCTCGCCGCCGATCCACGCCCGCGTGTCGCCAAAGTCGATCTGCATCTGATGTCCCGGCGCCGTCTCAAACCGAACCGTTGCGCGCTTCTGCACCCTCAACTCCCGACGCCAACCCTGCACCCGAAGCTCCACCGACCGAAGCCCTATGACGATCCCATGTTCGCTCTCCAGTTCCTGGCGCACCACATCGGCGTTGCCACCATGGCGGAAGAAGCGCTCCCGCAGCCAATCGTCTAGCCCGTCAAACGCGCTCCGCCGCACAGGCTTGCGAAACGGAACAGTCCCGCCTTCGCGCAGATACCGACGCACCGTGTTGCGCGCGCACCCGAATTCCTTCGCCAGCCGCTTCGCTCCCCAGCCAAGCTCATGCAGCCGCAGCATCGCTGCCACCTCTTCAGGCTGAAGCATCTCCTCTCCCTGCATCGTTCTCGACAATGCAGGAATCGCCGAAATCCCAATCGTCATTCATGCCTCCTCTCATAACCGAGGGGGTCAGTTCTTCATTTCGTCAGGGGGTCAGCTTCTCAATTCGCCCGACACCGCGACGGCAACCATCCCCGGCCGCAGCTGGGGCTGCTGCCTTCAGGCGAGTCGAAAAGGAGATAGTCTGGGAGGGTAAAGGCGTTGACGAGGTGGGCCGTGAGTAAGCAACCAAGCGCTGATCGGGATCGACGAACGCTATTTCCGTCCGACCGAGGTTGACCTGTGATCGGCGTTACCCCAAGCCAGGCAGGCCGACAAGCTCGGTTGGAAGGCGAAGACCTTTCGATGAGCTCGTCTCCGAAATGCCTCGGGGTCCACTGCCGCGCCTACGGAATCATGCTGGCGTCACGCGAAAATGCGATGGCGTCGCGGGCAGGTGCATGTGTCGTGGGGCCATCCGCACTGCCGGCACGCCCTCTCGGCCGGCATCCACTCAGGTCCGGTCGTTTGGGTCGGCGAATTCACACATCCTGCAAAGCAGAAAACCATCCGCTCCATTCATGCGGTCGACGATTTCGCGAAAAACTGGTTTTTCAAACAGAGCGGAGTAACCCTCATATAGAAGGTTGCCCAATACGTGACGCCGTTCAAAATCCATAGAGCACAGGGTAACGTCGCCGTTTGGAAGAAGAACATTCCGATACTGTCGTGCGTCCACGCAGGTTAGGGCTCCGACCACTGGCTGACGTGGTGCAACGATCTTAGCGTCGACGCTTCCACCCCTACTGCTCACCGGCCGCGCTTTTATCAGGGCTTCGGTAGGAATAATGTCGGCAATATCTGGGTGGGGCTCGCCCAAGGCCACGAATCGGATCAAGGGGATGTCCGCGTCGACGAGTTGACGAACCAGATCGCGATACTTGTCTCCGACCAGGCGGCTGTTCATGTAGGTGCCGTCATCGAAAACATGGACCACGAATACGCCCAAGCGCAAGGCTTGCAATCGCTGCAGGTCCTGCCCGTTCATTCCCACCAGCGTCGTAAAAATCCTGATGCCATGGCCTTTGGCGAAGGCGTGCTCCACCATTTCGGTACAGTCCGGATTGAGCCAAGGTTCGGAGTATCCCGCAAAACCAATGTCGACGGAAGTCGGTACGCGGGCCAGACACCGCTTGAAATCTTCAAGATCCAGATGACTCGCATGAGACACTTTTCTTTGCCGGACCGCGAACTTGTCCTGGGGACAATATGAACATCCTACGACGCATCCCGTGGTCGTCGTTATCTCCAAAACCCTGCCGGCTGTGTTTGCTGAGCGAAGTTCCGGTAAAATCACTGGTGATTACTCCCATCTACTTCCTGCGAAGCGCCACGATGGTGTGCGTGTGCCTTTGGCTTTCTGATACCGCCTGCTGATCTACCGAGGCAACGCAGCCATCTACCCTTTTTGGCAGCCTAAGCCGCCCGGTTCACCGATTTGCCGGGCCGACCCTTCACAAACTTCCAGCGCGTCGGACCAGAGACAGCATTGCATCTTTCGAGGCATCACTCGCTCCGGAGATGTAGCCTCAACCGTTGGTCGCTGGCCCGTCGCCGAGATGCGCGCGCAGCACCCTCGAACCCGCCGGAGAGAAGCTTTCTGGATGCCGTCGATCATCCTTCATCGAGCGAGTTCCGTGTTCTCATGCGGGTCAGCCCTCACACTATATTGCCGCACATCGACCAGCAAAGGCCGAGCTAGTGCGCCTGGCGCGCAGTTACTGCGAGATAGGCTTCGAAAAGCCCGACAGGGCTAAGACGCTCCGCTGTATTGAACCCGACATGTTTTCTGACGGCTGTCAGATTTTGGACACACATCACTCATCGTCAGTCGCTTAATACGGATGGTAGTTTCTTCCAGGAATCGGTGACATTGAACACCACCCTGTCATGACCGCCCAATCTCAGCGAAGCGAACTCAGCATCGCCACCAGGACCAAGCCTGAAGATAAATCCGCCATAGCAGCGTCAACGACATTTTGCTTTCGAACCCGGATGGATTGCACGAGGTGATTCGCGCCGTGATGCAGGAGGTGCTCGAGGCCGAGATGGACGAGGCGCTGGATGCTTCGAAGAGCGAGCGCACGCCGGAGCGTCTCGGCTATCACGCGCGCTACTACGGGCGGAGAACTAGCTGCGCACCTACGGCGGTTCGATAATCCCAAGTTTCAAAGCTTTTACAACAGCTACCGTTCTGCTGGTCGCATCCAACTTCCGCATTACATTTTTTAAATGGAAATCTATCGTATTTCGTGATCTGCCTAAAATAGTTCCTATTTCCCATGACGATTTTCCTTTCGACACCCAATCAATGCACTGTATTTCTCTCGGAGAGAGGTTATGAATTTGTTCCGACGCAGTCGTAGTGTTGAACCTCGTAACCATCAGATGAAACCGCAGCGCGGCCATTTGCAGGTAGGTGATCGTTCTATTCTGCAATTCGCAGTCCGAGGATTGAGCAAAAACTCACAAACCTAAAGCTGTCACCAGGGCCATGTAATGGGACGGTAACGCCTGACCTCAAGCCGAATGTTGCTGCTTCGTCCAAGACGCGGCGTCCATCTTCAGTTATGCTTTCATCGGTATACACCTCGCTCCATCGAAAGGGCCCCGCCTCCTTTCGACCTTTCTTGATGAGTGGGTCTATTTTGGCATAGCCCATTCTCGAGTAGCGCTCCTGCCATTCAGCAGGATAATTCCACATCACCACAGAACCCTCTCGGTTCGGCTTGAAAACCCCCTGTTTTGATGCGAGCGGGCCATAGGCAATCCACGGGCAATCGAACTTCAGCGCAAACGCAGACATCCGTTCGAACAACTGTTCGGATTGAGCGATATCATCAGTCATCTCGAGGAATAGGTCTAACTCCACCGCAATCCGCGGGAGTTCCATGATGCCTCCTTCATTGCGTTCTCATTGGTGCAAAGTTTGCTCCAGCCCAGCCTCGCAACATGCGAAGTCAACGGGACCGAGCCGGAGTTCCTTCCGCCACCTGGAGTACCTTCAAGAGTCGTGCCAGCTTGCGAGCGAAGCTTCTTCTTCAGGTTGTCAATCGACTGGGGAGGTACCCAGGAGGCGAACCGAACAGCACTGTGTCGGGGAGCGCACAATCCGACAGTCGAGCATTCGATTGACGGAATATGGGCAGGAAAGTATTCGCGGCGCGCTTTTGAAATCAGCACCTAAGTCTCGGGCCTGAGAGAGCTGCATTGCCTGTACTTATTTGATCGAGGCAGGAACAATTTAGAATTCAATCGATACATCGACCCTCTTTTCCAATCTCCCGAGTTGGGCAGCCGAAGCAATAGTATTCGACTGGATCGCGGCTGACTTTCTCCAGGCTCGGTAACCTGCTGAATTTGCCCTTCGGCTGTTCCCGCTCGGTTGGCACGACTTTTGAACCTCACCATCGTGAGGCGGCAGGAGCTGCCCGCCAAAATTGATGCTGTTATGGGGGAGGTCGAGATTCCAGTTTTGTCTTTTAACGTCTTTGGGACGGAGCGTGTTGATGCGCCCGCTTGGAAACTATGAAACGTTTCCCCGTCCATGGGCGCGGCGCCACTTGTCGCGAAGTTTTCGCCTTCACTGTTCGCCTCTGGAACAGGCAGCCGGCCCGGCTCGCGATCATAATGACCGCGATGCTCGCCTCCACGCTGGCTGACGTGTTGATGCCGCTCTATTCTGGCCGACTCATCGACGCTGTTTCTCGTGCTGCTAATGCGGCAGCACCAGCTTCGGATTCAGCTGTTGCAGCATTCTCTGTACCGATTGCATTGGCACTCGGTGGCATTGCCATGCGCCACGTCGCCTTCATTGGCCTGAGCGACCTGGTGTTGAAAATGATTTCCGACGTCGCGACCGAAGCGTTCCATCATGTGCAGCGCTTTTCGACAGACTGGCATGCAAACAGCTTCGCCGGCTCGACAGTGCGCAAGATAACGCGCGGCATGTGGGCGCTCGACCTCCTCAACAGCACGATACTCGTCACGCTGCTCCCGTCGTTTGTCATCTTGATCGGCTCGACGGTGCTGCTCGGCTGGCACTGGCCGGTCATGGGCGTGATCTTTGCTTGCGGCTCTCTCGTCTACCTTGCGTTTTCGATTTCGCTGTCGCTCGGCTATGTCGCGCCAGCGGCGAGCCTTGCCAACCGATGGGACACAAGGCTCAGCGGCGCGCTTGCGGACGCGGTCAGTTGCAACGCTGTGGTCAAGGGCTTCGGCGCAGAGGTTCGCGAAGACGAGCGGCTTGCAAATATCATGACGAAATGGCGGCACCGCGCGCGCCGGAGCTGGGTGCGCGGAACGATCATCGGCTCAACCCAAGGCGTAACTTTGGTTGCGCTCAGGGTGGCGGTGGTCGGATATGCCCTGCTTCTGTGGTCGCATGGACAGGCAACGCCGGGCGAGATAGCATATGTTCTCACGTCCTTCATCGTCCTGCAGGGCTATCTGCGTGATGCCGGCATGCATGTCCGCAACGTGCAGCACTCGGTTAATGATATGGAAGAACTGGTGGCCATCCACAATCAGCAGGTGGATGTTGCCGATCGTCCAGAGGCCAAGCCGATCCGGATCACGAACGGCCGTATCGATTTCGAGAACGTCCACTTCCGCTACGCCAACCATCCCCTGCCGCTCTATAGCGAATGTTCGCTGTCGATTGAAGCTGGCGAAAGGGTTGGGTTGGTTGGACCCTCCGGTTCCGGCAAGACAACATTCGTGAAGCTGATCCAGAGACTCTACGACCTGAGCGGCGGCCGGATCCTGATAGACGGTCAGGACGTCTCCGAGGTGACCCAAGATTCCCTTCGTTCGCAGATCGCGATCGTGCAGCAGGAGCCGATCCTGTTTCACAGGTCGCTTGCCGAGAACATCGCCTATGGCCGGCCTGGCGCGAGCCAGGCCGAGATCGAGCAAGCGGCACGACTGGCAAGTGCCCACGAATTCATCGCGCCCCTGCCGAAGGGCTATGGGACATTGGTCGGCGAAAGGGGTTTGAAGCTCTCCGGCGGCGAGCGCCAGCGCGTGGCGATCGCGCGCGCCTTCCTCGCGAACGCGCCGATCCTTATTCTGGACGAGGCCACATCGAGCCTCGATTCGGAATCCGAGGTGCTCATTCAACAAGCGGTGGATCGGTTGATGGTGGGCCGAACCACACTCGTCATCGCACACCGGCTGTCGACGGTCCGCTCGCTCGATCGGCTGCTCGTCTTCGACCGTGGCCGCATCATGGAGGACGGCGATCATGCCGCCCTGATCAATCTCGATGGTGGCATTTACCGCCGCCTCTTCGAACGGCAGGCGTTGGAACTCGCGAAGGGCCTGGCCTGATCGCTAAACCGGCTTGCGCGATGCGCCGAGCCGTTGCCGGAGAGGGGTGTGGCAGTGACGAGCGGCGGGCGTTAGGCCGGCAAAACCAGCACGGCCGGAACTGTCCGCCAAACGGGCGAGCGGGAATGCACCACGTCTAAGCTTCGGCGAATGCGCGCAGTTACACGCGGGCACCGAATTGTCGCGCCTAACGGCGCACGCACCAAAAGGGCGGGAATGTCGACGGCCCGGGAAGAGTGCGGCCTTCGCCGTTACCCACATTTCGCCAAAGGAAGCGAAGTCAACGCACATTGAGAGGGCGGTGCTTCCCGGCCGGCTGGGATCCCTGTCGCTGGCCCAACCTACCGCACGCCGGCCACGTCAACGGTTCAAAGTCCCTTCGGTTCGCAAAGTCGTCCCCTTGGAGACCCGGAAGCGCAGGAGCTCCGACCGCAGTCTTCGCTCAACTCTGGCCATCTGCTCCGGGATTGGATTCCGTTCCCTTGCTAGCACAGTGGCAGCTGAGCACGAACTCGCCGGCCCCGTGTCTTTCGATTACGGCCAACGGGCTTAGGAAGAGATTGGATTCGCCGGCCCTCTGCGGAGCGAATGAACAGTTCTACAGATCATCGACGTCCGCGAAAAAGAGCACGCAGCCGAAGTAGCCGGCCTGAAGCAGCAGCGAACAGGCCAGCGTCGTGACGACTGCCACACGGAG
>NZ_RZTC01000231.1:0-3282 GCF_004023165.1 Mesorhizobium sp. M7A.F.Ca.MR.176.00.0.0
CCCGTCAACGATTGCCAGTGCCTTCGCGGAAGGCGACATCCTGCAAGTCTTGTTCCTCTCGGTCCTGTTCCTCTCGGTCCTGTTCGGCGCGGTCTGCCGCTACAACGGCCGCTCGCTCTTCTCTCTCGTCCGATACATCAAGGACGAGCTGCTGCTCGCAATGTCCTCCTCAGAGGCCGCGCTGGCCTCGCTCATGGAGAAGATGGAAAAGGCCGGCGCCACGCATTCGGTCGTGGGTCTCATTCCATTCAATCTGGACGGCACGAATATGATGCTCGCCGCCCTTTTCATCGCCCAAGCGACGAAAACTGATCTCCCGATCGGCTGCCGGATCCTCATGCTGTTTGTCGCATTGTTCCCTTCGAACGGAACAACCCGCATTACCGGTGCAGGCCTCGTCACAATGGCTGCAACGCTCTTTCTTGTTCCGGCCGCACCGGTCACCTCCGTGGGGCTTATTCTTGGCGTTGATCAGCTTATGTCCGAATGCCACGCGCTGACGGTTTTTCTCCGCAGCGTAGCGGCAACGCTGGCTGTCACCCGGTCCGGGGCGAGCGGGATAAACGACGATTCGGGGAGCGCCTCACTAGCGGACCGTTC
This sequence comes from Mesorhizobium sp. M7A.F.Ca.MR.176.00.0.0, assembly GCF_004023165.1. NCBI lineage: Bacteria > Pseudomonadati > Pseudomonadota > Alphaproteobacteria > Hyphomicrobiales > Phyllobacteriaceae > Mesorhizobium > Mesorhizobium sp. M7A.F.Ca.MR.176.00.0.0. The sequence goes on from NZ_RZTC01000231.1 coordinate 601, forward strand.
AGCGCTCTGGCGGTGGACGGTCAAGTCGCCCGGCGTGGTGAACACAATTCCCCGTGCGAACGACGCTCAGCTATTGGGGTGGACCCGATGGCGCAAAGCCGTATTTGAGAAACCGCCAGATCGCACCGGCACCTGTGCGCCTGTAGCAACTGCGGGGCACGATCAAAACCGACCCATTTTACACCAAAAAGGCGGGCCGTTGCTGCCACGCCGTCCATGGATTGGAGACTCATGTCTAAGCCGACTGCCATCACTGTCGCAGCTCTTCTTTTACTCCTCGCCTTGCTGGCGAGCCAATATAGCGCGAACCTGCACCGGCAGGCGTGGTCGACCGCAGGCAAAAGTGGAGCGGCGCATTCGACAACGATCTTCTTCGCCAATCGCCGGCAACCCGCAAGGCGATGCCGTTCTGGTCATATTCAATGACTACCACAACTGTCCGCATTGCAGACTGGCTGATATCAACTACCAAAAAGCCTCAAGCATGAACCCAATCTGAAGCTTGTGATCAAACAGTTCCCGGTCCTGGGACCGGATTCCCAATTCCCAGCCTTTGCCGCACTCGCCTCGAGAAAACAGGGAAAGTTCGACGAATTCCACCGCGCCCTTATGATTTCCCCCAGTTGAAGGGTCACTCTCAAGATCGCAGCGCGTGTAGGCCTTGACGTTGAGCAGCTCAAGCGGGAATGCAAGATCCGGCCATCGCAGATGAAATGCGCGCGTCCGCGCACTCGCGAAAGGTCTGCACTTAGACGGTACGCCCGCGTTGGTGGTCGGCGATATAGTGGTCGCCGACCTTGTGGACATGGCCAGCTTGCAACGCTTGCATCGCCGATGCGCGCTCAAAGCGTGCTGGCTCTCGTGCGGGGCAGCATCTGTAGACCGGCCACGCTGTTGTTGCCGGAGCGTGCCGTTTGTGGCAGCTGGCTTTGCTGTCGCTCCTCGTAATCTTGTTGCGGTCATCCAGCTGCCGTGGGCGCCAACAACAATCCTGAGCGCCCGCGCCTGAAGTCGCTGGCCGGGTGCTCGTGAACCGAGCCCGCTTTTCTTCGGCAAGCTCAGGCGGTCTTGGCCCTGCGGCATCGCCCCCTGGCGCGGGGCAGCCTTCGGCTGCTGACGGTCGCCGGCCTGTCGGCCGGCGTCTTTCTATTGTGGCCTTCCCCCTGGCGCAGGGTGGGCAGCACTCCCTTCTAGGCCCGCCGCGGCGTCCCGCAACCCTTCGCTTGTCGCTTTCGGGTCCTCCACTCCGTTCCGGTCCTGCTGATGCAGTCCGCCTCCGACGGCGGGCCTTTCCGGTCGCTTTTGCCGCCCACCCCGCTTCCGGGGAGGGCGCGCGATTGTAGAGCGGAGGACATCACGATGCGTGCAAACAACAAACGTTGCGGCAGCCGACAGGCTGGCGCAGACAGTGGCGGGCGCACCGGCGCCAGCCTTTATCAGGAAATCACCGACCGCATCATTGCCGAACTGGAGCGCGGCACCGTGCCATGGGTCAAGCCGTGGGGCAGGGCAAGGACAGGCCTCGGCCTGCCGCGGAATGCGGCCACCCAGCGCCGATATTCCGGCATCAATATCCTGATCCTGTGGGGCGCGGTCATCGAGCGCGGTTTCCCCAGCCAGAACTGGCTCACCTTCCGGCAGGCGCTTTCGCTTGGCGGCAATGTCAGAAAGGGCGAGCACGGCACCACCATCGTTCACGCTGACCGCTTTGTTCCCAAGAACGAAAAGCAACGCGCCGACACCGATGGCGACGAACCGCAGGCGGTGCCCTTCCTGAAGCGCTTCACCGTCTTCAATGTCGCGCAGTGCGATAATCTGCCCGAACATCTTTACGACGCCGGCGAGCCTCTGCCTGAGCGCGAGATGGTCCCGCACGCCGAGGCGCTCATTCATGCAACCGGCGCTGATTTTCGCATCGGCGGCGAGCGCGCCTTCTACATGCCCGGCAGCGACACCATACAGGTGCCGCCGCAGCGGGCTTTCTTCCACCAGATCGACTATTACCGGACCTGCTTTCACGAGCTTGGCCACTGGACCGGCCACCCGAGGCGACTCGCGCGCGACCTATCCGGCTCCTTCGGGTCCAACACCTATGCGCGCGAGGAACTCGTCGCCGAAATCGCATCAGCCTTCATCTGCAGCAGTCTCGGCATCGAGCCGACCGTGCGCCATGCGGACTACATCGGCTCATGGCTGACGGTTTTGCGCGAGGACAACCGCGCCATCTTCCGCGCCGCAAGCCATGCCTCGAAAGCCGCCGATTTCCTGCTTGGCCGCAATGTCGATGTCGAAGGTGAGGCACATGCCGAAACCGCCTATGGGACCGCGCAATCCTCACACGCGACCGCCTTGCGCCTCTGATGACGCAAAGCCGCGCGCAACCAACTCGACAGTTCTTTTGAGGTTGCCCTAACGCCGATGGCCGGCGTTGGCGTCGATCGTTCATCGGACCGAGGTTCGCAAAAAAAGAGGGCGGCATTGATGCCGCCCTCTCGTTGCGAAAGCTGCCAGAGCTGGATTAGAAATCCATACCGCCCATGCCGCCCATGCCGCCGCCACCCATGCCGCCAGGCATGCCGCCGCCGCCAGCCGACTCCTTCTTCGGAGCCTCCGCGATCATGGCTTCAGTGGTGACCAGCAGGCCGGCGACCGAGGCCGCGTCCTGGAGAGCCGTACGGACAA
>NZ_RZTC01000232.1:0-3216 GCF_004023165.1 Mesorhizobium sp. M7A.F.Ca.MR.176.00.0.0
GCGACGCCGGGCCAGACGACGCTGCCGGTCGAAATCTACGCCGCGATCCGCAAGGGTTTCACGCCCGAGATCAACGCGGTCTCGACCATCATCATTGTCGTGTCGATGGCGCTGATGCTGCTCACGGCGCGGTTCTTCAAATTCGGCGGAGAGAAATAATGGCCGGCGTGCAGGTATCCGATGTCTCGCGCAGCTTTGGCGCACACAAGGCGCTGGACAACGTCTCCATCGACTTCGCCGATGGCGGCTTCTACGCTCTGCTCGGGCCGTCGGGCAGCGGCAAGACCACGCTGCTGCGGCAGATCGCCGGTTTCGATTTTCCTGACTCGGGTCGCATCACCATCGGCGGCGAGAGCGTCGAGCGGGTGCCCGTCGAGAAGCGCCGTATCGGCATGGTGTTCCAGAACTATGCGCTGTTTCCCAATATGAGCGTCGCCGACAATGTCGCCTTCGGCCTGTCGGTGCGCGGCGAGGCCAGGGCGATCATCGCTACCGAGGTGCAGCGCGCTCTCGATCTGGTGCAGCTTGGCAAGCTCGGTGGCCGCCGGCCGCATCAGCTCTCCGGCGGCCAGCGCCAGCGTGTGGCTCTCGCCCGCGCCATCGTCACCAAGCCGCGCGTGCTGCTGCTCGACGAGCCATTGGGTGCGCTCGACAAGGCGCTGCGCGTCGACATGCAGATTGAGCTCAAGCGCATCCAGCGCGAGATTGGCATCACCACCATCTTCGTCACCCATGACCAGGAAGAAGCGCTGACGATGAGTGACCGCATCGGCATATTGCGCGACGGCAGGCTGGTGCAGGAGGGGCCGCCGGAGGAGATCTATAACAGGCCGAAGAGCGAGTTCGCCGCCACCTTCCTCGGCGACGCCAACATTTTTCGCGGCGATACGACGGGCGATGGCATCCGGCTGCCGGACGGCACGGCGATTGCCGCTGGCGCGGGTGCCAAGCTTGCCGCCGGCGCCAAGGCGAGCTGCGCCGTGCGCCCCGAACGCATCCGCATCGCCACGGATGCCGGAGCACCGGATGGCACCGCCAACATGCTCAAGGGGCAGGTTTCCAAGCGCATCTTCGCCGGCAACAACAGCACCTATTTCGTCGAGCGTGGCGGCCAGACGTTGAAGGTGATTGTACAGAACACGGGTGTCGACAGGCTGGCGGAAGGTCAGGACGTCGTTCTGCGCTGGTCGCCGGAGAGTACGGTGTTGATCGCGGCGGGGTAGGTAGAGCGGTTCGCCCCCCCCTGTCCTGCCGGACATCTCCCCCTCAAGGGGGGAGATCGGCAGCCTCAACGCCGCCACTCTTTCTTCAACACTGGAAATTTGCGAAAGCGGCAATGACAGCTAATCTCCCCCCTTGAGGGGGAGGCGCCCGGCAGGGCAGAGGAGGGCGCTGTCCCTCCGTCCTTTCCGACAACGAGCCCGGAGCTGCGATGACGCTTGAATTGACCGCGCGCGACCGATCCATGCTCGATGGCGAGCAGGGCCCGTCCGCCGCCGCTGCCATGAAAATCCTGGCCGCGTTTTCCAATGCGGTCGGGGCGGGCTGCCTGCTCGACATTGCCGGCGCCCATATCGATGGCTGTCTTTACCACGGCAAGGCGGGGCTCGATTTCGTCGAGCGGCTGGTCGAAGGCGGTGGCCGCGTCCAAGTGCCGACGACATTGAACGTCGGCTCGTTCGACCTCATCCATCCCGGCATGGTGAAAATGCCGGCGGCGGAAGAGGTGCCGGCGCGGCGGCTGATGAAGGCGCATCTGGAGCTCGGCTGCCAGGCGACCTTCACTTGCGCGCCTTACCAGACGCGATTTCGCCCGAGTTTCGGCGAGCAGATTGCCTGGGGCGAGTCCAACGCCATCGTCTTTGCCAATTCGGTGATCGGCGCGCGCACCAACCGCTATGGCGATTTCATCGATCTGTGCTGCGCCATGACCGGACGCGCGCCGGCCTGGGGTCTGCATCTGAGCGAGGACCGGCGCGGCCGGATCCTGTTTGAGTTGGATGTTGCGGACGGCGAGCCGAGCGACAGCCTTTTCGTCGGCGTCGGGCTATTGATTGGCCAAGCGAGCGGCGACCGCGTTCCGGTGATTGCCGGTCTGCCACAGCCGCGCGACGAGGACCAGCTGAAGGCGCTGGGCGCGGCGGCGGCAACCACGGGTGCTGTGGCGCTGTTCCATGCGGTCGGCATCACGCCGGAAGCGATGACGCTCGATGAGGCGTTCCAGGGTCATGCGCCTGACGAGACGATCCGCATCACCCGCGCCGATATCGACCATGCGCTGGCCAGGCTATCGAGTGTGCCGGACGGCTCGCCGCTGGCGGCCGTGTCGCTCGGCACTCCGCATTTTTCGCATGCGGAATGGATGCGGCTGTTGCCGTTGCTGCGCGAGGAAGCACCCGGCAGGGGCATCCCGATCTATGTCAACACGGGCCGTGCGACCCTGACGCGACTGCAGGAGGAGGGCGCGCTTGATGGCATGGAGGCGTTCGGCCTGATTCCGGTCGCCGACACCTGCACCTATGTCACATCGATCCTGGAACGCCTCGACGGCGTGGTGATGACCAATTCCGGCAAATGGGCGCATTATGCGCCCGGCAATATCGGCGTGTCCGTCGCCTTCGCCGAGATGGAGGACTGCATCCGCTCCGCCGCGGCCGGGCATGTCGTTCGGAGCGCCTCATGACGCGACCGGTGGAACGAACCGGCATCTTCCAGTTGGCCGGCGAAGCCAGGGGCCAGGCGCTGGTGTTTTCGCAACCGCTCAGCTTCTGGGGCGGCATCGATGCCGAGACCGGCGAGATAACAGACCATTCGCATCCCGGTCTCGGCCAGAATGTCGCTGGCAGGATTTTGGTCATGCCGAGCGGGCGCGGCTCATCGTCTTCATCCTCGGTCCTGGCCGAGGCGATCCGCAGGGGAACCGCGCCAGCCGGGATTCTTCTGGAGCGGCCGGACCCGATCCTGGCGGTCGGCGCCATCGTTGCCGAATTTCTTTATGACATCCGCATGCCGCTGGTGGTGTGCGACATTGCCGGCATAGCTTCCGGCGACAAGATCATGATTGGTGTTGGCGAGGATGGCGAGGCGGTCATTCGCAAAGTCTAGGGACGAGCGCTTGCTAACCGAACTCAGCGCCGCCCCTCATCTGGCTGCCGCCATCTTCTCCCCGTAAAGGGGGCGAAGGGGCTTGTTGCAACGCCGGCGCTGTTTTTTGTG
>NZ_RZTC01000233.1:0-3179 GCF_004023165.1 Mesorhizobium sp. M7A.F.Ca.MR.176.00.0.0
CCCGCCACAGGCGCCGGCCACCCCTCGCACCGGTCGCTTCCCGAGATGTGCATTGTGGGCGATGCGTCGCCGCGTCGGCCCGTCATGCCTTTGCCTCCCGGATCGCCCGCAGCGTGGCGTGGCGTAGTTTATTTTCGCGCTTAAGGGTCTTTCACGCGTCCGACAAGGCCAGGTTTGATCCATTCGGCGTCGGGCTTGTCGGCGCCCCTCGGTGGCGCGCCTTTCCCCTCTTGCACCTTGGCATAGAGGCGTTCCCGCATGGCTTTGGTCAGGGCGATGTTTGCCGAGCCGACGTAGCGGCGTTCCGCATCGCGGGTTGCCATCAAGGCGAGTGGAGCCGAACCGGGCGTTCGCTGCACGCCTGCAACTTCAAAGTCGACTTCTTCGTAGCATTTCGTTTTCACCCAGGCTTCGGTGTCGCCTGACCGATAGCTGCTCTCTTCCCGCTTCGACACCATGCCCTCTAGGCCAATCCGATCAACCGCGGCATAAAAGTCAGCCCCGCCGCCATGCACATGGTGGCTGTACTGGATCACGCCTTTAGCGGTGCCGACGAGTTCGAGCAGCTTTTCCCGACGTGCCAGCAACGGTTCGCGACGCAGATCGATGCCGTCATGGTGCAGCAGATCGAAGGCAACGAAGATGATCCGATCCGGCGCCCATCGCATCTCCGACCGCAGCGAATGGAAATCCGACACGCCTTTCTCGTTAAGGACGATTGCCTCGCCGTCGATGATTGCCGACTTCGGAATGGTTGCCGCCGCCTCGACAATCGTCTTGTACGTCGATGACCAGTCGTAGCCCCTTCGCGTGATCGCTCTGGCCTTGCCGTCCTCAACAATCACCTGGGTACGATAGCCGTCATATTTGATTTCGTGAATCCAGTTGTCCCCTGTCGGCGGCACCTCGACAAGCGTGGGGAACATCGGCCGGATGAACTTCAACATACGCAAACTCGGACTGACCGAATTTAAATTAGAATAGGCTAAAATAGTTGCAAAGGAATGCACCAGGCACTTGGGCAGGTGTTCATGCCACACCCGTTTCGGCCGGCGTCAGGGAACGATTCCGTCCTCCCTGTGTTTCAATCTCATGACAAACATCCCGAAACGCCAGGGAATCGCGATGGAGGCCGAAGTCGCCAGTGCCAAGCAACGCCTGGAACGGGCCGAGCTCGCGATTCAGCGCTCGAAAGAGATGGTGGCTCAAAACATTGAGCGTTCCGGCAGGATACGGCGTTTGGTCGAGGCCGCCATACAAGATTGATAGACTCTCGAGCAACAAAGGAACCCGTGCAGGCAGAATCAAGCCGGCGCAGGCCAACTCTGCGACAAGCGCTGGCCCGTCCTTACGTGGAACCCGGCGCTACTTTCGCTGTTCTCCTCTCAGGAGGAACAACCATGCCAGATGACAAAAGCAAGCGCGATTTTCGTGACCGCGACCGCGTATCGGGCGACGAGGAATACGAGGTCGGCTATCTCGCCAGCAAATTCCAGCTTACCATCCCTGAAGTCCGGGAACTTATCAAAAAGCACGGCAACGACCGTGAGACGCTGGAGCGCGAAGCGAAAGCACTAGGCAGTCGATGACGAGCTAACGTAGCCAATCCCAAGGCTAAACCGCTCGTATCGTGCGAAAGACCCGCCGTGCTGGCCTTGCACGACGGGCTATATGTGCGGCTACATCCTAGGAATCGACCGCTTGTACCAACCTGAGACAGGGGCAAAGGTTCCGAAAGCGCGCTCAGCAGCCGTCCGTGGTCTTTTTCATCTGGCCAGGAGCGGCCGAGTTAGCGTCTGTATCCTGCTGGCCTGGCGCGGCCTGCTTGGCGCTGCCAGTTTGCTGACCAGGAGCGCAGTCCTTGGCGGAGTTCGAGTTCGTTCCACTCGTGGTGGTCGAATCCGTGCCCTGGTCGGTCGTAGTGCTCGGCATGGTCTTGGTTGTCGTCGTGGATGACCCGCCAGTACCGGTGGTGTTGCTCGATTGGGCAAAGGCCAACCCAGTTGACAGTGCCACAATGGCGGACGCGAAAAGTAGCTGTTTCATGATCAACTCCATGTTTGAATGTCCTTGGGCACCTAACTTCGCATTGAAGCGGCGGTTCCAACGAATGGGGTCCGAGAATCGCCCAGCACATGACGCAAAAAGCCCGCCGGCCGGAGCCAGCGGGCAGTTCTCATGGGGGAAAGCACCGGGAGCAGTGCGACGACCAAAGTTCGACAGGGCAGTTTTGTTCCACCGTCAGTGAACTGGCTTCGAACTTTCCGACACCGATGCACTGACCGAAATCCTGGCAGAGCTGGCCCGTTCTGGGGCTGGCTCCCGTCTCGATCTGATATGCACGGTCTGCGATGCCAAAGGGCAGCGAAATCCAGCAATTCAGGGTAGCATTACGGGTTCCTGAGAACCGGGACGTGATGCTTCACCGGCCAACCTGCCATTGAAAAACCCGCCACTGAGGGAGCAGTAACGGGCCTTCCGGTGTTATCCACGGCCAGGGAAACCGAGAGCGATCCAAACTTCATTTTCGGAGCCATGTTGCAGTGGGTCCGCCCCTACTGGCGGGCAGAGGCGGACCCGGCCAAGGCTTGGGGCCTCGGCCCGGCAGCGGGGGACGCTGCCGCCGGTTCCAACCTGCCGCGACATATCAGGTTCCACTAATGCACTAAAAAGCCCGCCACCTTTCAGCAGCGGGCTTCCAAGCTGCAATTCTCTTGATTAATCGATGATCCCGGAGACCCCGGATGAACTGGGCGATGCCGTCACCGACGACAGCCGCTCACTTTTGGTGAATGCGGGCTTCTGATAGCTCTTCTTCTTCGATCTAATTTGCCAATCCGCAATGTGCCACTCTTTGCCTTCGACCAGGCGTGGCAATCGGCCGACAAAAAGCCCGCCACCTTCCGGAAGCGGGCTAGGATGCCTCACTGCTGGCCGGAGCGACTGCTCGCACCAGCGGCATCGGTCCAGGCGAGGCATCCGGCAATGACAGGCGTTGTGCCGACGACCAGGGCGCCGCGCGCGTGCAGGGTCATCAACCCGCGCCATGAGACCCTATCGACCGCCCAGATGGTGCCGCTGGCGTCGACCCACTTGAGGTCGGTGTCGGCGGCTTGAACCGCCCGCATCATCGCGGCCGGTTCCATCCCAGCTCGAAAGACGATGACGGAAGTGGTGGC
>NZ_RZTC01000234.1:0-3035 GCF_004023165.1 Mesorhizobium sp. M7A.F.Ca.MR.176.00.0.0
GTAAAGATACATCCACTGGCCGCGGACCTTGATGTACGTCTCGTCCATATGCCACTTGCTGCCGACCGCACGCTTGCGCCGGTTGAAGCGCTCCAGCAGCTGCGGCGAGAAGTGAGCGACCCAGCGATGCACGGTGGAGTGGTCGACCTTCAAGCCGCGTTCGGCCATCATCTCTTCCAGATCGCGCAGGCTCAGATTGTAGGCCAAGTACCAGCGCACGCACAGGAGGATCACCGACTGGTCGAAATGACGGCCCTTGAACATCACGTGCTCCTCCATAGCTGAGGAGCGTTCCATGACTGCCCCGCTTACCGAAAGGTTTGCGACAGAGCCACGTGGCTTCTCAAACCCTTCCAGGGCGGCAATGGTCATGGCACGGCTCCGAATCATGGGAGCCTTATGGATCAGATCAACCGCAATCCAAAAAGCGCGTTGACCCAAGTTCGTTGCCCTGGGTCAAACCCCATGACTCTTGGTATAAGCCCGCTTGGCGTCTATACTGAACACATAACCGATGCCCCGCGCGGTCTTTATTATTTGTGGTGCACGCGCATCCACTTCGATCTTTCGGCGCAAGCGCAGAACCTGAACATCGACGCTGCGATCGAAGATGTCCTCGTGAATGCGGGTGGCCCGTTGAAGGTATTCTCGGGACAATGGCTGATTGGCCGCCTCGAGGAAGGCAACCAGAAGAGTGTATTCTCCCTTTGTGAGCGGTACTGGCCTGCCCGAAGGGTGTCGGAGCTGTCGAGTCCTCAAGCGGAGCTCCCATCCGCCGAACAACCATCTTCCCGATTCTGTCTTTGGCTGGTTTTGCACGGAGGTGGCCAAACGCCGTCTGACAAGGGCGTTGATGCGCATCGAAAGCTCGAGCATTGACAACGGCTTACTCAAATACTCGTCTGCACCGGCTTCTAGCCAGGCCAACATATCGTTCTCGCTGCGGTGGTTCCCAGTGACGACGATGGGTATGCTCCCGCCGTCGCGGAGATTGCGCAAGATTTCGGCGCCACCACTGTGATCAAAATCCAAACTGGCGATGATGACGTCCGGCTCTCGCTTTTCGCGTAGTTCCAACGCTTTCGCGTGCGTATGTGCCACAGTGGTTGACATATCGCACCTCTGCAGGTGCAGTTCCACTGTTTTGATAAACGCAAGATCATCGTCGACTATAAGGACGTTTACTGTCTTGCATGCTTCATTCATATTTTTTTCTCCACTCGCGCCCACCTAGTCGGTGCTGGTCTGGCCGCAACCTTCCAACTGCAGTTCGCTGCTTAGCTGGACGCATTTGGGTGCAGCAGCCGCCTCCAATTTGCACGGCCTTGGGATTGCGGCTGTAACCGAAGGAACTTGATTTCGTAGCGCTGCCGCTTAACGCGTTGGGCAAGTGCCGTGGCCTTTTGCTGTTCGCGTTCGTCTACCTCCGCTAAACGCCCCTCGAATCGGGTTGGAGTTTTCCGCGCCATTTCGTCGCCGGGGCGGCTTTGAAAGATGAGATTCGGCGTCTAAAAGGTCTACCGCCGCGCCCGAAGCAGAAGCCAAGCGGGATGGAGCAGTCCAAGCAGAGCTCGCCTCCGGCAACGGTCCCAAGCGGCGTGCTCGAGCCGGGCGATCGTCACCGAAGAACGCCGTCTTTGTTATGAGCCGCCACCGGGCTCGCGGTTTGTGGGGCGGACAAGCTTCGTGGTGCAGGATCTGACGATCGGGGTGCGGGTGGTCCGCTATCATCGGGACCGCGGGCGCCTGCCGGATGGCCGGATCGTCGTCGCTGCGCTGCCGGACGGGGTCGACGGGCACTTCGGTTTGGAGCTTCGGCGTCTGGTGCTGTCGCTTTATCACCAGGGTCAATCGAAATAGATCGGATCGTCGGGTTGCTGCGCGACTTCGGTGTGTCGATCTCCAAGCGCCAGGTCGTGCGGATCCTGACCAGCAAGATCGACGCCTTCGTCGCCGAAGCGAGGCAGGTTCTGACGGCCGGGCTCGCTTCGGCCGGTTGGATCAGCGTCGACGACACCGGGGCCCGCCACGGTGCGGTCAACGGCCTGTGCACGCAATTGGGCAATGACTGCGGATTCCAGGGAATGACCGGACGGGATTCCGATCAAAATCCGGACGGCATTCCGATTTGAAGCCGGCCAGCGTTCCAACCAAAGACCGGCCAGTTTTCGGCACTGAAGATCACCTCCTGGGTCAGCAACTTTGGCATCAAATACCTCGCTACGGACGAGGAGATTTTGATGCCGGCAAAGAGAAGGCTGACCATGAGACAGTTGAGACAAATGCTTCGGCTTGCCGGAAGCGGGACCAGCTCCCGCGAGATTGCGGTCGTGCTGGGAATAGCACGCAGTACGGTGCAGGATAATCTGCAGCGCGCAGCGGCAATCGGGTTGAGCTGGCCCCTGCCAAGCGAGCTGACCGATGACGCGCTTGAGAACAAACTCTTCGCTCGCAATGGCGTCAAACAGGGCACGCGGCGGCGCACAGAGCCGAACTGGGCCAATCTTGCCGTGGAGCTCAAGAAGCCGGGCGTCACGCTCCTCATCTTGTGGGAGGAGTATCGAGGAAGTCATCCCGACGGATATGGCTACAGCCGGTTCTGCGAGCTCTTTCGCAGCTTCGAACAGCGGCTTTCCCCGACGATGCGCCAGGAACACGCCGCCGACGACAAGGGCTTCGTCGACTATTCCGGCAAGAAGATCCCGATCGTTGATCGAGACACCGGCGAGATTCGTGAGGCGGAGATCTTTGTGGCAGTGCTGGGAGCGTCCAGCTTCACCTATGCCGAAGCCACCTGGACCCAGACACTGCCTGATTGGATTGGTTCACACGTCAGGATGTTTCGTTTCTTTGATGGCGTTCCCCGCCTGATCGTCCCCGACAATCTGAAGTCGGGTGTCAGCCGCGCCAGCTTCTACGATCCCGAGATCAATCGCAGCTACGGCATGATGGCATCCCATTATGGCGTCGGCGTTCTTCCGGCACGGCCGCGACGGCCGAAGGACAAGGCGAAGGTTTCATAGTGCGTCCTGTTC
>NZ_RZTC01000235.1:0-2277 GCF_004023165.1 Mesorhizobium sp. M7A.F.Ca.MR.176.00.0.0
ATTGGGGCATTAAGATGTGTGTTCGTAGACGCCATCCTCATCGAGGATGAGGGTGCTGGTCAGGGCGCACAGCTCAAGCAGCCGGTGCCAGTCGGCGGAGTTGCGGGCCAGGCGCGAGACCTCCAGCCCCATGACGACGCCGGCCTTGGCGAGGGCTACCTCGCTGACCAGTTCCTGGAAGCCGTCGCGGGCAACGGCGCTGGATCCCGATTTGCCCAGGTCGCAGTCGATCACGTGGACGCGTTCGGCCGGCCAACCGGCGGCAATGGCGCGATCACGCAGCCCATACTGTCGCTGCGTGCTCTCGCCGTTCTCGGCGACCTGTCGCAGCGTAGACTGACGGATGTAGAGGTAGGCGTCGCGCCGAAGGTGGTCGGCGGTGACTTTGAGGTCAGGCATGTGCTGGCTCCGCGGTTAGCGTGACAACAAGGCTGGCAAGGATGAGGGTGAGCTCGCTGGCGGCGATCGCGCCTGCCGACGGGGTGCGATGTACCGGGCAAGGCGGCGTAAAGTTGGGTGTTGTCGTTGCGGCCTTGATCCAGGCGACCATGCCTTGACGGCGCAGGGTTACGAGTCCTGATCCGGTGATCAGCCGGGCGCTGAGCACCGCGGTGCGCAGTTGTTCGTATGTGCCGACGAGGCTGGTCGCGCGGACGGTTAAGGCAGATCGAGTGGTTTTTTTTTGGGCGCCATGGCCCGCTCCAGACTTCGCCGGTGCACCCTGACGCCAAAGCGTGTGGCGATAGCGTCTACACGTTGCGGAACGGTGAGGTCGGGCCTCGTCGTCCTGAGTTGGTCGATGTAGGCGAGGACCTCGGCAGAGATCTTGTGTCCGCCCTTTGGACCCCGCTGCCGGGGCACCAGCCCGGCGAGGCCCTGGTCGGCCAAGGCGCTCTGAGCTTTGTAGAAGGTCGGCCGCGAGACCCCGAAGGCGCTGGCGACGTCGCTGATCGGCACGCGATCGGCCTGATGGCGGCGCACCATCTCGTAGCGGACCTGCACAAGGTCCCTGGCATCGAAGAAGGGATTGCCTGCAAACAGCGTGTCGCGCACGGCCTCGGGGTGGGGGTTGAGTGCGCCGTCGCGGGCCAAGGCCTCGGCCTTTGGGTCGCGTCGTGCTGGCTTTTGCTTCGCCATGACCATCATCCAAATTGATTCGTAAATATAAATACGCCTTACATTCTGAGACGTCAAACAAGGTCGCTTCACGATGACCGAGACAAATCTTGCAATTCTGGGCATAGCTCCGGTATCCGAGCAGGCGTTGCGGCGTAATTTGCCTTACACCAGCGGCGTATTTAACCTTACGCATCCTCCCCCTCCACCGGCGCAGAGACCCGATCCAGCAGCGTGAGCAAATCCAATAGGTCGACCGTCCGGAACGCCGCGCGCCCGGCCGCGACGCGCCGGAATGCGTCAGGCTGCTCCATGTCCGTCATTGCGGCGGCAATCGTGGGCAAGGTCCCGTCCGCCGCCCGGTAGATCACCCGGTCGTCGCCCCAATGCGGGCTGCGGCTGATCATGTCGAAGGTCTGGTCTTTAAGCGGGTGGAATGGGTGAGTAATGCGGACCGTGAGGCCGGTCGTCCCCATACGGGCTGCAGTTGACGGCTTTATCCAAGGCCAAGGTCGAGAACGGCGTGCGTTTCGCCCAAAGCTGCATTCTGGGGCGCCTGCGCAAACAGACGTTCTTCTCGCTCGCCGAGGCCAATGCCGCGATCGCCGGCGTGCTGGAGCGCATCAACAATCATGTCATGCGCCGGCTGGGCGTCAGCCGCCGACAGCTCTTCGAGGCGGTCGAACGCGCGGCGCTCGCAAGCCTGCCCGCCGAGGATTACGAGTTCGCCGAATGGCGCTTTGCGCGGGTCTCGACGGATTACCATGTCGAGTTCCAAAGCTTCTTCTATTCCGTGCCGCACGGCCTCATCCGTCAGCAGGTCGATATCCGGGCGACAGCACGGATGATCGAGATCTTCCATCGCGGCGAACGCATCGCTGTGCATCAGCGCCGATATGGCGGCAAGCGCTATGGAACGGACCCCGCACACATGCCGAGCTCGCACCGCAGCTATGCGGAATGGACACCGGATCGCTTCCGGCGCTGGGGCGCATCGATCGGACCGCAAACCGAAGGGCTTATCACCGCCATCCTCGCCAGCCGGCCGCATCCTGAGCAGGGCTTCAGAACATGTCTGGGTATCCTGCGCCTTTATCGCGACATCAGCCGCGAGCGCGCCGAGACCGTTTCGGCGCGCGCCGTCGAGATCGGCGGCCTGAC
>NZ_RZTC01000235.1:2285-2992 GCF_004023165.1 Mesorhizobium sp. M7A.F.Ca.MR.176.00.0.0
GACCTGCAAGACGATCGCCTCGCTCATCTACACCCAAAAGCGCGCGGGGCAGTCCACCGAACCCGCCGCCGTCATGGAGCACGCCAATCTGCGCGGCTGCGCGGCCCCGGTTACTTTCATTGAGGAGACAGAACGATGCCGACGAATATAACGAGACGAAATCGGGACTTTGGACCCGTGGCCTCCTGATCCGGCGCAATATCAGCGACGGTGATTTCGCATTCTTCACGACATGGTGCCCGGCCGGGACGGGCATCCAGACGCTCGTTTCCGTTGAAGGCCATCGCTGGGCGATCGAAGACAGCTTCGAGACCGCCAAGAACGAGCTCGGACTCGATCACAACGAAACCCGGTCATGGCATGGCTGGCATCGCCACGTCACCCTCGTCATGCTCGCCTTCGCCATGCTGGCGGCGATCCGGTACCGCGCCAATGACGCGACGCCCCAAAAAAGACCGCGGATGCCGACCATCAGGATCTGATCCGCTGGTCTATCCAGGAAGTCCGGCGCATCGCCACCAGGCTTGCCCAGCGTCGCATAAAGCCCGCCGACGTAATTGCGTGGTCATGCTGGAGGCGCGCCCATCAGGCTGCCGCTCGACGGGCTCACCTAAAATCGAAAATGCAACTGTAATGCTAGTTCTGCGAGGGCAGGTTGATTTCCAGCACACCGCGCTTACCGTTGCGGCGGCCGACCTGAATGACCA
>NZ_RZTC01000236.1:0-2862 GCF_004023165.1 Mesorhizobium sp. M7A.F.Ca.MR.176.00.0.0
CGGCTGTCCTGCACCAAAGCCTCGACATTCGAAAGCCCCTGTCCCGAGAAGCGCGCCAGATTGTCGGTGATGACGCCAAGGCGCGAATTCAGCGTGTCGGCCACCTGCTTGAACGACTTCAGCGTGTTCCTGGCATCGGCCATCAAGCCGTCGGCCTGCCCCGACCCGAGCAAGGTATCGACCTTGGCAAGAATGCCATCGACCCGCACCGAGGCATCGTTGAGCCGTTGCGCGAGCTGCTTTGCGTCCTTGATCGTCTGGTCGATGTCGTCGGCCCGGTTGGCGAACTTGTGGGTCACCTCCGCGATGTCGGCGGCGGCCTTGTCGGCGCTCTCGCTGGCCTTTTGGATGTTGGCGAGCGCCGAGCGCACTTGTGCGGGATCGATACCGTCGAGCACGTTGTCGACTTTGGCCAGCGTGCCTTGCGTCCGTTTGGTAAAATCGTTGACCGACCCCACGGCTGTATCGACGTTCTTGATCACGCCGTCGAGCTGCTTCGACGTCTCCTTGAGGTTACCGGTAACCGTATCGACATTGGCGACGATGCTCTTGATCTTGTCCTTGTCGACGGCGTTGAGAAGGCCTTCGGCCGCCTTCAGCGTGCCATCGAGTTTGCCAGAAACGCCTTTCAGCTCATCGGCCAGCGTGCTGGCGGCGGACAGGAACTTGTCGATGCCGTCCGAATTCTTGGCCAGCGCATCGGAGAAGGTCTGGACATTCTGGACGGTCTGCGTCAGCGGCCCGCGAACGTCCCTGGTGAAGCCTTCGAGCTCGGTCAGCACCTTGTCGGCGCGGGTGAAGATATTCTGCGCCGTCTGCAAGAGGTTGGTCACCGCCGACGGGTTGGCGACGATTTCGGCGACCTTGCCTTCCTTTTCCGCCTGGTCGAGGAGTTTCACTTCCTTGGGGTCGGCGCCCTTGAGCTCGATGTTGGCCTGCCCGGTCAGGCCGGCAAGCCCGATATCGGCTTGCGTCGATTTGGTGATCGGCGTCATGCGGTCGATCTCGGTATCGGCGATGGCAACCGTCGGATTGTCGACGTCGATATAGACGCGCTTGACGTCGCCGACCTTGACGCCGTTGAACAGCACGAAACTGCCGCGGCCAAGCCCGGACGCAGAGCCCGGAATGCGCACGCGCAGCAACGTCGTCTCGCCCTTGTCGCCGATGGCCGCCGTCCAGTAGACGAAGGCAAACGCCGCCAGGATCGCGGCCAGCGTGAAGATGCCGACAATGACGTAGTTGGCTCTGGTTTCCATTGTCCCACTTATGGCTATGCGCGCGCCGCAAGATCAAGTTGCCGGGCGCGTTTTCCGCGGAAATAGGACTTTACCCACGGTTCCTCGCTCTTCAGCATGTCGTCGATGGTGCCTTCGACCAGCACTTTCTTCTTGCCGAGCACGGCCACCCGGTCGCAAGCGGTGAACAGCGTGTCGAGATCGTGCGTCACCATGTAGACGGTCAGATCCATCGTATCGCGCAGCTTGACCACCAGCTCGTCGAACTCCGCCGCGCTGATCGGATCGAGGCCCGATGTCGGCTCGTCGAGGAAGACGATGTCGGGATCGAGCGCGAGCGCCCGGGCCAGCGCGGCGCGCTTGATCATGCCGCCGGACAGTTCGGACGGGAATTTCTGCGCTGCATCGGGCGGCAGCCCGACCAGCTCGATCTTGAGCATCGCCAGTTCGTCCATCAGCTTTCGCGGCAGGTCGAGATATTCGCGCATCGGCACCTGGACGTTTTCCAGCACTGTCAGCGCCGAGAACAGCGCGCCGTGCTGGAACAGCACGCCAAGCCGCATGTCGATGCGCAGACGCTCGGCATCATCAGCTTTCTCGATATCGACGCCGAACAGCTTGATCGTACCCGACTGCTTGCGCGTCAGGCCGAGAATGGTGCGCAGCAGAACGGATTTACCCGCACCCGAGGCGCCGACAAATCCAAGGATTTCGCCGCGCCTTATGTCGAGCGACAGTCTGTCGAGGATAAGCTTGTCGGCGAAGGACACGCTGATGTCGTGCGCGGATAGCACGATGTCGCCCTCACCCGCGTCATCCGCCAATGCGCCCGCCCTTTTCCTGTTTCGCAGCTTCATCTCAGAACTCGATCGCTGCGTAGAACATGGCAAAAAGTCCGTCGAGGATGATGACGACGAAGATCGACTTCACAACCGAAGCGGTAACATGCTGGCCGAGCGATTCGGCGCTGCCGCCGACCTTCATGCCTTCGACCGAGGCAATCGTGCCGATGATCATGGCCATGAACGGCGCCTTGATCAGGCCGGCAAAGATGGTGCTGAGATCGATGGCGACGCGCAACCGGTCGATGAAGGCGGCGGGCGGGATGTCGGAATAGAGCCAGGCAGCCAGTATGCCGCCGCCGAGTGCGGCGAAATTGGCGATGATGGTCAGGCACGGCAAGGCGATGACCAGCGCCACGAGCCGGGGAAAGACCAGGACGCCGATCGGGTTGAGCCCGATGACTTTCAGCGCGTCGACCTCCTCGCGCATCTTCATCGAGCCGATCTCGGCGGTGATCGCGCTGCCGGAGCGGCCGGCGATCATGATTGCCGTCATCAGCACGCCAAGTTCGCGCAGGATCAGCACGCCGACCAGGTCGACGACGAAGATATCGGCGCCGAAATAGCTGAGCTGATAGGCGCCTTGCTGGGCAACGATGGCGCCGACGATCGCCGACATCAGCACCACCACCGGAATGGCGCCGACGCCCATGCGGTCGATCTGGTTGAAAATCGCCGCCGGGTTGACGGCATGGCCACGGCCGAGCTTCATCTGCGCGCCACGGATGGTGGCGCCGAGGATGTTCATCGAGGCGAGAAAATCGTCGCGCATCTCGTAGACC
>NZ_RZTC01000237.1:0-2799 GCF_004023165.1 Mesorhizobium sp. M7A.F.Ca.MR.176.00.0.0
GCTATCCGGGAGCTGGTCTGCAAGAGGTGACGGCCGACGCCGTGGCCGCGGATACCGTCGAGGGGAGGGCGGCGGCATGAGCGCGGCCACTCCCCGAATACGAGACGACGAGGCCCCCGGTAATCCGGGGGTTTGTTTTGGCCGCAGCGCCAACGGTTATCCCGTTGCGCTTGTCGGTGAAACGGCGTTCGCCATGGTTCCGGCCCGGAACGGGCGGTACTATTTTGTCACGGGGTGGCGTATCCGCCGGCCCATGGCCGAATGGACGCGCAGCGATTTCTACGGCCATGCCGGCGAGCTTGCCGACGAGGCGGCGTTTCGCGCGCATGTCGAAGAGAACGCTCTCCACCAGCAGCAGCGCGTCGCGCTCGGCCGTCGCGAAATCCATTCCCGCGCCCACACGCCATGGGGAACGTCGCAGGGAGCGACCGTCTATGCCGAGGGCGTCGTGGCTCACTCAACTGCAGGCCATGGCGGGTTCCATCTTTCGGCGGAACGAAATCGCAAAGTCCATGACATGCTCCGTGCCGATGGCGGCTGGTATGAAGAGGACTGCCATTGGGCGGCCGTCGCCCAAGCCTTTCCGCAGCTCTTCACGGACTTCGAGAAGGCGTGTGCGGAAAAGACGATCCGCGACTGGTATCCGGAGGCCTGGGAGGCGATCCACGGGAGGGTGCTCGAACCCGGCCAATCCGCGAAAAACGACGAGCGGGCATTTTTCGAGAAGCATACCGATGACTGGGTCGTGGTGTCGGCGATCCGTTGCGAGCACCAGGCCGGTTCCACCGAGGTTATCGCGACCCCCGGCGGCAAGCGTGGACCGGGCACGGAGGAACGTCGCTTTCTCGTTCCGACTGACCAATACCATGTCGGCCGCTTTGGATTCGTCATCGATGTTGCGCGCCATCGTGTCTGTGGCGGGCCATCGAGCTTCATGGATTGGCAGGGGAGGGACACATAATGTCTGTCCCCGATCGCCGCGCGCAGCTCTTTCGCATGGAGGAGGCACGGCGCCAGACACAGCGCCAGCTTGATATGATCGACCGGCAGATCATAAGGCGGATGACGGCGATTATTCCGCAGCTCAAGCCCCAGCGTACCGGCCACCGACGCCTAAAGCCTGCCGATGCCAGGACATTTCTGGAACGGTATCGATCGAACCTTGCCGCGATCACACAGGAAAGGCAGCACGAGATCGATGCGCTATCGCGCAAACTGGCAAGGCAGGACGCTGCAATCGAGGTGCTGCGTGCAAGACTGCCACCGGACCTGAGGCGCGCCTGATACTGCGGCCTGCTCAGCGCCTGCGTACGAATTCGGTTCGCAACACCAGCCCCTTGATCGCGTCATGCCGGCAGTCGATTTCGTCGGGATTGTCGGTGAGGCGGATCGACTTGATCACCGTGCCCTGCTTCAGGCTCTGCCCAGCGCCTTTGACCTTGAGGTCCTTGATGAGGGCGACGGAGGCGCCGTCGTCCAGCACCTTGCCGGCGCACTTCGATGCTTCCGGCAGAAGCTGCAATGGCAGCCATCTCCGACGCTGGTCGCCATTCCCCTGTCGCTCATCATAGACGTAGTCGTCGTTCTGATCTGTCATTGCCGCGGCATTAAATACAGTGCGTTGTCAGTTCGACGTGGGAGCAGGCCGAAGATCTGATCCGCAGCAGCGGACCGGCGCACTCCGATACCGGCAGGAGCCGAAGTTCAACGCCGTCCCTCGCGCAGCCTGGCGGGAGGCGGATCGTGTGGCGGCGGGAATCAAACAGTTGATTTCCTCCCGCATGCCAATGTCCGAATTCATCCCTGGCCGGTCTTTCCGGCGGGTTTGCCGCGGTCTGAACCGGCGGCTGGCCCCTTCAAGGCCGCTATCGCGCCGCGGAGCGGCCGGAACCCGCCGATCTCGGCAAGGCAGGCCCGCGGCCTGCGCAGGGACCAGTGAAGGACTGGCCCCCCGCTTTTCCGCAAGCCGACCTCGCTCGCCTGGCAGGTCCCGGACCCTGAAGCGTCCAGCTTCCGCCGGTTCCTTTCGACCGCACCCGCAGGGAAGACCGGCAAGGGCCGGATCACCTGAAGGGCATCGCTAGAAAGGAAAGCTCAATGTCCAGTTCGACCCGCTCCACCAGGACCAAGGCCCGCGTCGTCCAGCTCCGCAAGGGCACGACACTCGAAATGGTCCGGCTCTGCTGCCCGGACGGCCATCAGGCCACGCTCATCTCCGAAAGCTTCGGCCTCCCCGTCCTCGACAGCGACGGCATCCGCGAATTCCACGAGCGCAGCCTGATCGATGGCGCCGACACACTTTCCGAGGGACTTTCCGACAAGGCGATGCAGATCCACCTGCAGAGGATCGTCGGCTCCTACGTCGGCTCCGCCTATGGAGCAGGCCAGTTCTACTCGAAGGCCGTCACCGAGGCCAAGGACGCCACAGCCAGGCTTGCCAACGACACCCGCGACGAGGACCTCGACGGTCCTGTCGGTTTCGACAGCAAGGCACAGCGCAAACGCGAGTTCGCCGCCGACATGGGCCTTCAAGCCCACGCGTTGCGCATGGCGGCCGAGGGCGCCGTCGCCGCCTACGAGCACATCGTCGGCGAGAGCTGGAGGCCCTACGAGCGACAGGTCGAGAACCCCGGCCAGGGCGTCAGCCGGCAGGCGGCCGATCTGCAGATGGCGGCTCTGGGCTAACTGCCACCGGGCGGAGCTTCGGCTCCGCCCGGCCTTCTTCGTACGGCGGGTTTTGCGATAAACTCATAACGTAGCAAGTCCCAGGATTAGCGCGGCTCTTGAGCTTTGCTCCAC
>NZ_RZTC01000238.1:0-2782 GCF_004023165.1 Mesorhizobium sp. M7A.F.Ca.MR.176.00.0.0
CGTTTCCTTCGGTGCCGGCGCGACCAAGCAGGTCCGTACCTGTGGAGCCGAGCGCAATCGACTTGCCATCGGGAGTGAGAGCCCGATCCCATCCGATTAACACGCGCTCTGGTGGTCACATTGATAGAGGGGTAAGGAAATTGAGGTAGCAGCGCGCCCATGACCGTGAGTGCACCGACCTACAAGAACCACCGCTATCCGATCGAAATCGTGGCCCGTGCTGTCTGGCTCTACTTCCGCTTCAATCTGAGCCTGCGCGATGTCGAGGAAATGCTGCTCGATCGCGGGATCGTCGTTTCCTACGAGACCATCCGCCGATGGTGCCGAAAGCACGGCCCTGATTATGCGCGCCGCATACGCCGCAAGTCGCCGACGAAAGATGATGTCTGGCACCTGGATGAAGTCGCGGTGCGCATCAACGGTCAGAAGTGCTAGTTGTGGAGAGCGGTTGATCAGGACGGATATGTGCTCGACGAGATCGTCCAGACGCGTCGCAACACCAAGGCCGCCAAGCGCCTGCTGACGCGACTTCTGAAGAAGCAGGGTCTGCCGCCAAAGCGTATGATCACCGACAAATTGCGCTCCTACGGGGCGGCCAAACGCCAGCTCATGCCGAACGTGGAACACCGCTCGCATAAAGGCTTGAACAACCGGGAGGAGAATTCTCACCTGCCGTTCCGAAAACGGGAACGAACGCGACAGGGTTTCCGGTCGGTCGGCTCATTGCAGCATTTCGTGTCGATCTTCTCCGCCGTCCGAAATCTCTTCGTCCCATCCCAGACCAACCGCTCCGCCGCACAAATTCGAGCCCATCGACGCCAGGCAATGGCCGCGTGGGAAGCCGTAAGCGCACGGCCTGCCTGAAAAGCGAGGTGTCGGCCTCACGCGCCCACATTGCAAACAACGTGACAACGCCCGCCGGCTTGCTCGCTCCCTCCGTCAGTGGCGCAACCATGCCCGACGAAAGCGCCTTGCGGCGCCACGCATAGAGCTGCGAGGGGTCCAGCCCTCGGAACGCGCAACCACCGAGACATTGCCTCCTGGCGAGAACGCTTCGGCGACAAGCCGTGCCTTCTCTTCGTCCGACCGATGGCGCGGCTTGCGTCGGGACGGCACAGGCTCCGCCGTCAAAATCTCGAATGTTCGATGATGGCTCATACTGTCGCTCATAGGATTTTCAGCATGATTCATGCTGAAAATGAGCGATCAACCGCCTGCACGCTACGTGGGGATGCCTACGCGCTTACGATCCAGCATCAGCGTGGCAGGATATATCGTAATGTAAATATCCCCTTGAAAACGACAGGGTCATCATAATTGAAGCCATCGTCGCCGCGTGGTTTCCTTAGGGTCCGGACCCATTAAAAGGGGTTCCTCTGACGGCGGGATTGTGATTCAGGGTCCCTGAGGGGGACCGGTCATGAATCGCTTATTTCTGGCTCAGCGATGAGCAGTGTGGGCTGCTTGAACGGCATCTGCCGACCGACACCCGAGGCAAGCCGCGCGTTGATGATCGACGCGTGATCAGCGGCATCATCCATATGGTGAGCGGCGGACGCTGGGTCGACGCTCCGACGGTCTATGGACCGCGCAAGACCCTCTACAGGCAATTTACCCGGACGACGTCTCGCACGAACATGTGACGTCGCTTTCAGTCTACATCAGAGACATTGCTTTCAGTCTACACCATATAGGATGGCGAATATATATTTCTGTGCAACAATTTTAAGTACAGGCTAAGATCGCTCTTAGCGTACTGTGGTTATTGTTCGTGCTTACGCGTCAATTTCTTGGTTCGACATTCACCACATACACTGGTGTATCAATACATTCGTAAAAACGGAGACAAGATAGACGTGAAATTCTTCATGTCCTTTAATGGAATTGAGTAAACAGTACAACAACATGACGCCACGGGCGTCAAAAGCATAACTAAAAGAAACAAGAAAAACAACGGCAGAAAACGGTAACAAACCAAAGGAAAATAAAACAGCTGACTGCAAAACGCACAACATCAAATATCATATGGCAGTGTCACTCGCCCCCACGCCACCACCGGAAACCCTTGAGCGTTGCGGAGGGAGTCGGGGTTCGCGAAATTATCGGCTTCTTCGCACCACCAAGACGGGAGAGCTAGCCACCAGTCACACGCCGGGTAAGGGCCGCCATAACACGGGAGCCGCCGCGTCAGCCGATAATGACTACTCATTTCAGTGAAGTTTCCGTTGGCAACACAGCGACGAGCCTCGGCCTCCATCATGTAGAGGTACGTGATTGTAACATTAGGCGCACCGGCATGGATTGCCCACAGAATCGTGCGGGGACCGAGGTACTGCGCCATCGCGTTAGGACCGATACCCTGGAATGGGTCGCCAACGATCCAATTAGCCATCGTGAGAGAGGTGCTCGTGATAGAAGAAAGAAATTTTGTGGTGTTCGGGGAGAGTACGAATGAAGACAGAGGAGATTTGATTGTCCGTGGTGAAATGGGAAGATGAAATGAGGCTTATATAGAGAAGGAGCACTCTTCCTATTGGACCACAATTTTTACAATCTCGAAAGGGCGCAGTTTGCCGTTTCGGTGCAATACAAGGCATCTATTGGGTGTGTGTCCATTCGGTTGCATAGAGTCGCAGCTTCCTGTGCAGGCGTTGACTCTCGCTACAGTTCAAAGGGCGCAACTTTAGCGTTCTGTAAGGGGCTGCCGAATTGCTAAGTCAACAACGCGTCACATTGGAGTTTTGGCTTGGCTTGGCTTGGCTTGGCTTGGCTTGGCTTGGCT
>NZ_RZTC01000239.1:0-2734 GCF_004023165.1 Mesorhizobium sp. M7A.F.Ca.MR.176.00.0.0
CCGCAATATGCCGCGCTCGCCGACGAAGCCGGCTGTGGCTTCTTCGACGCCGGCAGCGTGGCGCAAACCACCCCTCTCGACGGCGTCCATCTCGACGCCGAAAACACGCGAAACATCGGCAAGGCGCTGGCGCCGCTGGTGCGTGTGATGTTAGCGACATGATAGTCGATGCATTTCTGATCATCGGCATCTGGTTGGCTGTGCATTGGCAAGGCCGCCGAAGTCGGCTTCTTGCAGGCTACGCGCTTCTAGGGCTCTGGGTTTCCGATGCCCTTTCGGTATTGATGCATGAGCCCGCTTTCAGGCCTCCAATGCTGAAGCAAGAGCCATGGTCGATACCAAAACCTTCTTTCGGTGAAGCCTCGCTTCAATAAGGACCATAAAATGTCTGAATCCTACGACGTCATCATCATCGGCTCCGGCCCTGGCGGCTATGTCACCGCGGTGCGTTCCGCGCAACTCGGCTTCAAGACGGCGATCGTCGAGCGCGAGCATCTCGGCGGCATTTGCCTTAACTGGGGCTGCATCCCGACCAAGGCGCTGCTGCGTTCGGCCGAGATCATGCACTATTCGGATCACCTGAAGGATTACGGGTTGAAGCTCGACGGCAAAGTCAGCGTCGATACAGCGGCCGTGGTCGATCGCTCGCGAAAGGTCTCGCTGCGGTTGAATGGCGGCGTTGCCTTCCTGATGAAGAAGAACAAGGTCGACGTCATCTGGGGCGAGGCCAAGCTTTCGAAGCCGGGCGAAATCGTCGTGTCCAAGACGGCCAAGAAGCCGATGGAGCCGCAGCCGCCGGTGCCGAAAGGCGTCAAGGGCGAGGGCACCTACACCGCCAAGCACATCATCCTGGCGACCGGCGCGCGACCACGCGCGCTGCCCGGCATCGAGCCGGACGGAAAGCTGATCTGGACCTATTTCGAGGCCATGGTGCCGAAGGAGATGCCGAAGTCGCTGCTGGTCATGGGATCAGGCGCCATCGGCATCGAATTCGCCTCCTTCTACCGGACCATGGGCGCCGAGGTGACGGTGGTCGAGCTGCTGCCGGCGGTGATGCCGGTCGAGGATGCCGAAGTCTCGAAATTCGCGCAGAAGCAGTTCGAGAAGCAAGGCATGAAGATCATCCTCGAAGCCAAGGTGACCAAGGTCGAGAAGGGTCCCAATTCGGTCACGGCGCATGTCGAGATGAAGGACGGCAAGGTCGAGAAGATCACCGCCGATCGCATGATCTCGGCCGTCGGCGTCCAGGGCAACATCGAGGGCCTCAGGCTTGAGGCGCTAGGCGTGAAGACCGAGCGCGGCTGCATCGTCATCGACGGCTACGGCAAGACCAATGTGCCGGGCATCTACGCCATCGGCGATGTCGCCGGCCCGCCGATGCTCGCCCACAAGGCCGAACATGAGGGGGTCGTGTGCATCGAGAAGATCGCTGATTTTCCTGGCGTGCATGCCACCGACAAGCTGAAGATTCCGGGCTGCACCTACTGCAATCCGCAGGTCGCCTCGGTTGGCCTGACGGAAGCCAAGGCCAAGGCCGAGGGCAAGGACATCCGCGTCGGGCGCTTCCAGTTCGCCGCCAATGGCAAGGCCATTGCGCTCGGCGAGGATCAGGGTTTCATCAAGACCATCTTCGACAAGAAGACCGGTCAATTGCTCGGCGCCCACATGGTCGGTGCCGAAGTGACCGAACTGATCCAGGGCTTTGTCGTGGCGATGAACCTGGAGACGACCGAGGAAGAGCTGATGCACACCATCTTCCCGCACCCGACGCTGTCGGAGATGATGAAGGAAAGCGTGCTCGACGCCTATGGCCGCGCGCTCAACGCCTGATAGATTGAAAGCGCTGCTACAGATGGAACCCGGCGGCAAGGTACTTCGTTTGCGGATGCGTTTTCACGCATCACACAAGGAGAAGGCATATGCACCTGAATGGCGTCGGCTGGATAGCAGCCATCATCATCGGCGGCCTGGCAGGCTGGCTCGCCGAAATGTTCATGAAGAGCGACACCGGCATCTTCATGAACATCGTTATGGGCATCGTCGGCGCGGTCGTGCTGAACGCCATTCTGCAGGCTCTCAATTTTGGCCCGTTCGGCGTCGGCTGGATTGCCTATCTCATCACCGGCTTTATCGGTGCCTGCCTGCTGATCTGGGCCGGGCGTCTTGTGCGCCGTTAGCATCACTGAAGAGGCGCCATGCGAAAAAGGCTGTTGCGGCATGCGCCGCGGCGGCCTTTTTCTTTGCGTTGAAAAGTCCTAGATGACGTTATGACAGCGAACGCCTGACTGGCGTCGCGAATGAACCAGGTTTCCCGATGGTCACTGTCCTCGATACGATCGCCAACGCCCCGCGCTTGCGGCATCCGGAAAAGGCGCACAAGCCTGATCAGGATGTGCTGCGCAAGCCCGACTGGATCCGCGTCAAGGCGCCGGTGTCGAAGGGCTATGCCGAAACGCGCGAAATCGTCAAATCGCACAAGCTGGTGACGGTCTGCGAAGAGGCCGGCTGCCCCAACATCGGCGAATGCTGGGAAAAGAAGCACGCCACCTTCATGATCATGGGCGAGATCTGCACCCGCGCCTGCGCCTTCTGCAACGTCGCCACGGGCATTCCAACCGCGCTTGACCCGGATGAGCCGGCCCGTGTCGCGCATGCGGTCAAGCAGATGGGCCTTACCCATGTCGTCATCACCTCGGTCGACCGCGACGATCTCGCCGATGGCGGTGCGCAGCAT
>NZ_RZTC01000240.1:0-2640 GCF_004023165.1 Mesorhizobium sp. M7A.F.Ca.MR.176.00.0.0
GCTCCTTGACCGCGAAGTTGAGATCGCTGTTCACCGAAAAGCTTTGGTGAACGCGCAGGACGATGGTGCCCTGACTGCCGTAGTCACCCTTGTGCAGGGTAATGGACGCCGGCAGCGTGGTGTTGCCGACGCGGGTTTCAGCCTGCTTGCGGATAAGCCGGCCGCCGCTGTTGCGGTTCTCCCAGGCGGCGAGCTTCTTGCGATGCCGCTCGGGCGGGCGTGGTGTTCCATCGCGATAAGTTACGATCGAACCGAGTGGAACGAGGTCATAGATCAATTGAGCCGACATGATGGGTCTCCGGTGTTTGGGGTGAATACGAAACCGCCGCCGGTGAGGTCACCGGCGGCGGTAATGCGATCGGAAGGAAGAAGGCGCGCGCTGCTACTCGGCGGCCTCGCGGAAGCCTTCAGCGTCATCGTCGCCGGCATAGTCGTGCGGCGGCTCGACGATCGCATCGCCGTCGAGCTCGTCCTGGTCCGCCGGCGTGCCGTCGTCCTCAGGCTGTTGCCTGGCCTCGTTCATCTTCAGCCAGGAGGTCAGCTTTTCCGGGGTGGGCGCAAACAGCGCCGACGGGTGGACGAAGCGGCCTTCCTTGAAATGCTCGACCAGGGCCGCACGGGTGTCCTTGACCTTTTGACGGGGCAGGACGGATGTATCCGCGCAGGCGGCTTCCAATGCCTGCCGCGACAGGCATGACAGGAAGTCCTCCGTCCCCATGTTGGCTAAGAAGTTGTCGGCGACGATGATGTCGCCGGCGACACGAGCGACAACGCCGCTGTCCGAGCGATTCTCCCTGCAGGACAGAACATCGATCAGCAAGGACCGCACGGCAATGCGCAGCGTGTCCATCTCGAACGCGAGCCTGCCCTCCTGGTCGAACAGGCGCGCGGCATGTTCGCCGAGGCCTGCGGCCCCGTAACAGGAGATGTCGCGGGCACCAGATGCAACTGTCACATTCTGGCCGGCGAAGGCGAGAACGAGCAGCGCCATCAGCGTGTCGTCCTCGATCGGTGCGCGCGACAGCGCCTCGTGCAGCGCGTCGGTACGCAGGTCGCCGATCATCTCTATGTCTTTGCGCGTCACGTCCGGACGCGGCTTTGCCGCAACGACGATATCATCGCCATCGGCCTCAACATCCGCGCCATTCCTGCCCTTGGGGTTTTTGGCCGCCGGCATGCGGTACGCGACCGACTGCACCTTGCCGTCGCGGTCGAGATACATGGCGGTGTGATCGGACTTCGACGGCTTACCGTACACACGCTCCGCCTTGGGCGGCAGCTTCGGCTCGCCCCACTGACCTGCTTCCACGATCACGCCGCGCTTGGGCAGAGTGTTTGCCATCCACTCCTGCTGAGCGCCAAGGAAGGCCTCGACATCCGTCGTATAGCGGCTGTCCTCGTCGGCCGGAGCGAACAGGTCCTCGCCCCAGGCAATGCCGTAGGCCTGAGCGAGATCGTCACCGAAGCTGGCGTCCCGCGCGTACATGCGGCGCTTCGTCAGGCCCTGCGCCACGCTCCACCACGACACCTGGGGATCGGTCTTGGACGGCTTGTGCTTCTTCCAGACCTCCTTCTGCTCATCAAGCGAAGCCGACGCGATGGTGCGCAACTGTTGCTCGTTGGGCATGTCGCCCTTGGCCATCTGGTCCAACATGGCCGGCAGAACGTTGGCGAGCAGGCGGAGCTTCCTGATCTGGCGGACGGGAAGCGCTAAAGCGAGGGCGATCGCTTCCTCGGTCCAGCCGAGCGCGACCAGCCGCTCAATCGCGCGCCATTGGTCGACAGGATTGAGCTGCTCATGCGCCAGCGTCTCGGCCAGCGACCGCATTGCACCACCATCCGCGGCGCGCTCGATCACCAGCACGGCGATTTCTTCCAAACCCGCGGCAATCGCCTGCCTCACACGACGATGTCCGGCATCAATGACATAGCCGTTGCCGCCATCCGCTTCCGGCGCCACGACAGGTGACTGCACGATGCCGACGGCGCGAATGGTAGCCAGCAGCAGCGCGTCGGCCTGCGGGCTGGATTTCGAGCGTCGCGCCTTGTCCGGGTTATCCTTCAGCGCACGCGGATCGACAAACTTCAGTTCCATGGAGATGCTCCTTCAACGGGTTTGCGGACACCGCCGTTCGCGGGTCCTTCCTCGTCTTCTTCCCGAAGACGTCCCCCGGGCCGCGGAGCGGACGGGCCGGTGCAACTGCGGCCGAGCATCCCTGCCGGGCAGATCAAGCGGGGCTCTTGAGCCCTGCGCAGAGCGATCGGCCGGGATCGCGAGCGGCGCGGTTGAGCGCCAGCGTCAGCGGCCCGCCCGATCTGCGAGCGGGCCATTCTTACCCCTTTCCTCTTTGCTTCTTTCCTCCCCAGAGGATGGGAGCTAGAACCGAGCGGTGCGGCGACGCGGCCGCCGCCGGCGCCAAGCCGGCACAGAGGAATACCGACGCGCCTCGATCATCGCCTGCACACGCGCTGCTCGAAAACGGGCATCGAGCGTGCGGACGATCTTTTGGGCTGCAACGATCTGCGGTCTGGTGCGTGCCGCAAGGACGAGACGCTGCCGGTCCAGAGCGACAATGACGGCATGCCCGTCGGCGCGTCCCGGCATTAATCCCCACAACAGGCGCCGCTCGACGCCAGTGC
>NZ_RZTC01000024.1:0-41296 GCF_004023165.1 Mesorhizobium sp. M7A.F.Ca.MR.176.00.0.0
ATGCAGCGCGGATACTTTGGCGCAATCGGCGAGCGGATCGTTGCCGGCCTCATCGATCACAAGCCATTCGTCGGGACCGAGCCACAAGACGGTGCGCCCGCCCTTCGCGGCAGAGGTTTTCGGCTTGTTCGGCAAGGTCACGCCGAGCGCCTTCGAAAGCGCTGCGGCCGAGGCTTCCGGCGCACGCAATGACATGCGCTCGGCCGGCGGCAATACCTCGACCTTGGCGCCGGCGGCAGTGGTGCTGCGCCCAGCCAGCGCCGGACGGCGTTCGACCGAAGGCGATGCGGCCGGAGCCGTCTTCCTTGCAGCGGCCTTAGCCATTGAGGCGCCCTCCCGTCTCGTCGAAGAACACCATGCCGGTAACCTCCACTTCGATCACCCCATTCGGCATCGGCACATAGAGGGTCTCGCCCATCCGGTCGCGGCCGCCGGCGACCAGCGCCAATGCGATCGAGCGGCCGCAATTTTCCGACCAATAGCTCGAGCTGACATGGCCGATCATCTTCATCGGGATCGCCTGCTTGGGATCCTCGACGATCTGCGCGCCTTCTTCCAGAACCACTTTGGGGTCCCTGGTCTTGAGGCCGACCAGCTGCTTGCGGCCCTTGGCGACCAGATCCGGCCGCGTCAGGCCGCGGATGCCGACGAAATCGCTCTTCTTCTTGCCGACCGCCCAGTCGAGCCCGGCGTCGTTCGGCGTTACCGTGCCATCCGTGTCCTGGCCGACGATGATGTAGCCTTTTTCGGCGCGCAGCACGTGCATCGCCTCGGTGCCGTAGGCGGCCGCACCATGCTTCTGGCCCTCGGCCCACAGGGCTTCCCAGACCGCCTGGCCATAGTCGGCCGGCACATTGACCTCGAAGCCGCGCTCGCCGGTGAACGACATGCGAAACAACCGCGTCGGCACGCCGCAGATCTTGCCTTCACGCACCGACATATGCGGCAGCGCCTCGTCGGACATGTCGATGCCTTCGACCAGTGGCGCGATGATGTCGCGCGACTTGGGCCCCTGCACGGCGATAACAGCCCACTGCTCGGTGATCGAGGTCAGCCAGACATTGAGATGCGGGAACTCGGTCTGGAGATAATCCTCCATGTGGTTCATGACGCGCGGCGCGCCGCCGGTCGTCGTCGTCACGTGGAAACGGTCGGGGGCCAGCCTGCCGACGACGCCGTCGTCATAGATGAAGCCGTCCTCGCGCAGCATGATGCCGTAGCGGCAGCGGCCGGGTTCCAGCTTCTCCCATGGGTTGGTGTAGAGCAGTTCCATGAACTTGGCCGCATCCGGCCCAACCACCTCGATCTTGCCCAGCGTAGAGGCATCGAACAGGCCCGCCGTCTTGCGCACCGCGACGCATTCGCGGTCGACCGCGGCATGCATGTCCTCGCCCGCCTTGGGGAAATACCAGGCGCGCTTCCACTGGCCGACATCCTCGAACACGGCACCTTGCGCCTCGGCCCAGGGATGGATCGCGGTTCTGCGCGTCGGGTCGAACAGCGGACCGCGCGCATGGCTGACGATCGCGCCGAAGGTGACCGGCGTATAGGGCGCACGGAACGTGGTCAGGCCGACCTCCGGGATCGGCTTTCCCAGCGTCTCGGCGGCAATCGCCAGGCCGTGCATGTTGGAGGTCTTGCCCTGGTCGGTCGCCATGCCGTTGGTGGTGAAGCGCTTGACGTGCTCGATCGAGCGCATGCCTTCGTGCACCGCCTGGCGGATATCCTTGGCGGTGACGTCGTTCTGGAAATCGACGAACGCCTTCACAGTCGTGTCCGGCCCGGCGCCGGGCGCCGCGCCCAACATACCGCGCGACCAGCTCTCCGACGCATCGACCTTCGGCTTACTGCTCTTGGCGGCTTTGGCGCCGGCATCTTTCGCCGCCTTGGCGCCCGCCGCATAGGCCTCGTCCACCGTCGCCGACAGCCCGTCGGTGCCGTTGCAGGCGCCCACCGAGACGCAGTCCTGCGCATAGGTGCCCGGCACGAAGCGCTTGGTCTCGTCGTTGAAGGCGACCTTTCCGCGCGACTGCGA
The DNA here is from genome assembly GCF_004023165.1 of Mesorhizobium sp. M7A.F.Ca.MR.176.00.0.0. Taxonomy (NCBI): domain Bacteria; kingdom Pseudomonadati; phylum Pseudomonadota; class Alphaproteobacteria; order Hyphomicrobiales; family Phyllobacteriaceae; genus Mesorhizobium; species Mesorhizobium sp. M7A.F.Ca.MR.176.00.0.0. The sequence goes on from NZ_RZTC01000024.1 coordinate 2,036, forward strand.
GAACAGATGCACCGACGGCGTCCAGCCGGCCGACATCAGGATCGCATCGACCGCGATGGTGCGTTCGCCGCCGCCATTCTTCGGCTGCACGGTCATCGACGACACCCTGAGCTTACCGCCAGCGCGGATCACCGCGCGGCCGAAATTGATCTCGATGCCGAGCGCCCTCGCCTCGTCGATCACCGGTCCGGTCGGATTTTCGCGCAGATCGACGATCGCCGCCACGTTGACGCCGGCCTTCTTCAGGTCGATCGCCGCCGCGTAAGCAGAATCATTGGCGGTGTAGACGCCGACATTCCTGCCGACCGCGACGCCATAGTGGTTGAGATAGGTGCGCGCGGCACCCGCCAGCATGATGCCCGGCCGGTCATTGTCGGCAAACACCATGTGGCGCTCGATCGCGCCCGAGGCCAGCACCACGCGCTTGGCCCGGACCTGCCACAGCCGCTCGCGCGCCAGATCGTGGCCGGGGGTCCTCAGATGCTCGCTGACACGCTCGACCAGCCCCACAAAATTCTGCGCATAGTAGCCGAACGCCGTCGTTCGCGACAGCACGCGGACATTGTCCATTGCGGCGAGCTTCGCCACGGCAGCTTGCGCCCAGGCAAAACCGTCCTGGCCGTCGATTTTCGCGCCGCTCTCGAAACGCAGGCTGCCGCCGAACTCGGCCTGCTCGTCGGCGAGGATGACGCGCACGCCGGTCTCAGCCGCCGCAAGCGCTGCCGCGATGCCTGCCGCACCGCCGCCCAGCACCAGCACGTCGCAATGCGCATAGCGCGATGAATAATGGTCGGGATCCGGCTGGTCCGGGGAAACGCCAAGACCGGCTGCGGCGCGGATCTTTGGCTCGTAGAGCCTCTTCCACGCCGCTTTCGGCCACATGAAGGTCTTGTAGTAGAAGCCGGCCGAAAGCAGCGGCGAGGCGATATCGCTGACCGCACCGAGGTCGAAGGACAGTGACGGCCAGCGGTTCTGCGACTGCCCATCAAGCCCGTCATAGAGCTCCTGCACGGTCGCCCGCACGTTCGGCGTCTTGCGTGCCGCGTCGCGCTTGATTTCGACCAGGGCGTTCGGCTCCTCGGCGCCCGCCGACAGGATGCCGCGCGGACGGTGGTACTTGAACGAACGGCCGACGAGATGGACGCCATTGGCGAGCAGCGCCGAGGCCAGCGTGTCGCCCTCGATGCCGGCATAGGACCGGCCATCGAAGCTGAACCGCGCGGTCTTGGCTTGGCTGAAGCGGCCAGCGCCGGGAATGCGGAACGCGCCGCTCATTTGGCAACTCCCGGGAGCTTCGACGGCTTCGGCTCGCCGGCCTTGTAGGTCATGACGAATTTGTCGGTGACGGTGTCGCGTACGGCATTGAAGAAGCGCGCACAGCCATGCATGTGCCGCCAGCGCTCATAAATGATGCCCTTGGGGTTGGAGCGGATGAAGAAGAATTTTTCGAAATCGTCGTCGCTCTCGCCTGATATGTTGGCCGAGCGCGCGATATGCGCCTCGCCGGCGTTGCGGAACTCGAGTTCCGGACGCTCTTCCTCGCAATAGGGGCAGCGGATGAGAAGCATTTGGTTCGTTCCTACAATTCGCCGTGGCCGACGCGGGCGCCCGCCGGTTGATCGCAAAGCTTCTGTCCCAGGGTCGCGAACGGTGCGACGAGCCGGATGCGCTCTTCCACGCTTGCAGCGGGACGAAAAAGATCGCGGGACGCCATGTTGCCGAGGGTGAGCTGGATCGGATCGGTTGTGACGATGACTTGACGCGGCTGGAATGTCTCGTCTTCTTCGAGCCCTTCGGGTCGTCCCTCGAAGAACATCACCACCCTCTGGCCGCCGCTCCAGACGCAGGCCAACGTGCCGTCATCGACCGAAAACGGCCAGCCGGCTTCGTTGCCGGCACGGCTGATCGGCTGCGTGCGCACTTCATCCGGCGAGGGAAAATGGAACATGCCCCGTTCTCCCGCCAGCACTTGCTCCCCCGCCAGCATCAGCGGCATCGCGACAGCCATCTCAGCCATCATCAGTGCGCCACCGCCGCCGCCGCCGCCTCGTCGATGAGCCGGCCGGTGCGGAAACGCTCGATGGTGAAGGGCGAGTTGATCGGATGCGGATCGTCTTTCGCGATGGTGTGGGCAAAGACATGGCCCGAACCCGGCGTTGCCTTGAAGCCGCCCGTGCCCCAACCGCAATTGACATAGAGGCCCGGCACCGGCGTCTTGGCCAGGATCGGCGAGCGGTCGGGCGTGACGTCGACAATGCCGCCCCACGAGCGCAGCATCTTCATGCGCGTGAAGATCGGGAACATCTCGCAGATGGCGTCGAGCGTATGTTGCAATATGTGCAAGCCGCCGGTCTGCGAATAGGAGACATACTGGTCGGTGCCGGCGCCGATCACCAGCTCGCCCTTGTCGGACTGCGAGATATAGGCGTGCACCGTGTTCGACATCACCACGCAGGGCACCACCGGCTTGACCGGTTCCGACACCAGCGCCTGCAGCGGGTAACTTTCCAGCGGCATGCGCACGCCTGCCATGTTCATGATGACGGAGGAATGGCCGGCGGCAACGACGCCGACCTTCTTGGCGCCGATGAAGCCGCGCGTCGTGTCCACGCCCATGACCGCGCCATTTGGCGCCCGCTTGACCCCGGTGACCTCGCAATTCTGGATGATGTGGACGCCGCGCGCCGAGGCGCCGCGCGCATAGCCCCAGGCAACGGCATCATGACGGGCCGTGCCGCCGCGCCGCTGCAGCGACGCACCGACCACCGGATAGCGCGCATCCTTGGAGGTGTTGAGCGGTGGGCAGAATTCCTTCGCCTGCTCCGGCGTCAGCCATTCATTGTCGATGCCGTTCAGCCGGTTGGCGTGCACGTGGCGCTTCAGCACCTGGACGTCGTGCACATTGTGGGCGAGCATCATGACGCCGCGCGCCGAATACATGACGTTGTAGTTGAGTTCCTGGCTCAAACCATCCCACAGCTTCAGCGCATGGTCGTAGATGCCGGCGCTCTCGTCATAGAGATAGTTGGAACGGATGATGGTGGTGTTGCGGCCGGTGTTGCCGCCGCCGAGCCAGCCCTTTTCCAGCACCGCGACATTGGTGATGCCGTGCACGGTGGCGAGGTAATAGGCGGTGGCCAGGCCATGGCCGCCGGCGCCGACGATGATGACGTCGTATTCTTTCCTGGGCTCAGGCGAGGACCACTGTTCCTCCCAGCCCTTGTGACCGCGCATGGCTTCACGGGCGATGGCGAATACCGAATATTTCTTCAACGTCCCAACCTCGCCCCAAAAAGGCTTCGCGAATGGCGGCCGGCGTTCATTCGGTCCCGGCGCGCGAGGTGTATCACTAGCGAAACAGCGCTTCCACCCTTGCGCTGTTTGCGACGGCGCTTGCCGTTTTGCGCCGTGGCGGAAAAGACGCATCCGGCGCGTCGGCGCTTTCCAGCATCTTGGCACGTATCGGGTGGCTCGCCTTGCCTCGATCTGCGACCAAGCATCCCAACTGCCGGTCAGGCCGGCGCGAAGAAAGGATGCAAAAATGTTCGCACTCGCCAACAAGATCGCCATCGTCACCGGCGCCAGCTCCGGCATCGGCCGGGCCTCGGCAAAACTCTTTGCCGAGGAAGGCGCCAAGGTCATCGTCGCCGCCCGCCGTCAGGCCGAGCTCGATACGCTCGTCGCCGAAATCGCGGACGCCGACGGCATCGCCATCGCGCTTGCCGGCGATGTTCGCGACGAAGCCTACGCAAAAGCCCTGGTCGATCTGGCGGTCGAAAAGTTCGGTGGGCTCGACATCGCCTTCAACAATGCCGGCGCCGTCGGCCGGATGGGGCCGATTTCGGACCTGCCGCTGGAAGGCTGGCGCGAGACGCTCGACACCAATCTCACCAGCGCGTTTCTCGGCGCCAAATACCAGGTGCCGGCAATGATCGAGCGTGGCGGTGGTTCGCTGATCTTCACCTCCACCTTCGTCGGCCACACCGTGGGCATGCCAGGCATGACCAGCTATGCCGCGAGCAAGGCCGGCCTGATCGGACTGACACAGGTGCTTGCCGCCGAATACGGCCCGAAAGGTGTGCGGGTCAACGCGCTGCTGCCCGGCGGCACGGACACGCCGGCGGCAACCTTCAAGACTCCGGAATCGCGGACCTTCGTCGAAGGCCTGCATGCTTTGAAGCGTATCGCTATGCCGGAGGAGATCGCCCGCTCGGCACTCTATCTCGCCTCCGACGCCTCGAGCTTCACCACCGGAGCGGCTCTGTTTGCCGATGGCGGCGTGTCGATCAATCGGACGTGAAGATTCCAGCGGCGGGATGCATGTTCATAGCCGCCAGGCAAACAGCCGCTCTTGATTTTTCGCCGCGATTTGGCGATTCCGTTCCTGTCTAAAAGCGGGTCTGGAACCATGATGCTGATCAGAACCTATGTGACTGCGAGCGCGATCGAAGGCGTCGGCGTGTTCGCCGCGGAGCCGATCGGGAAAGGCGCTTCGATCTGGCGGCTCGATCCGGATTTCGACCGGCTGATCCCCATGGACAAATACGAGACGGCACCCCCGCATCTCAGGGAACTGCTCGACCGCTATGCCTATCCGAGCCCGGACCGGCCGGGTTTCATGGTTTATGAAGTCGACAATGGCCGCTTCATGAACCATTCCAGCAATCCGAATACGGATTTTTCGCAATATGGCGGAGCCACCGCGACCCGCGACATCGCCGTGGGCGAGGAGATCACCTGCGACTACGGCGAGTTCTTCGAGGATTTCGAGCTGCTGCACCTCGCGACGGCCTAGTCGGCTCCTTATATCATGGGCAAGTGGCACACTTGTCCCAGGGCAAACAGACGGCGGCTGGCCCCGCAAATTCATTTCCACTGTGGACAGCGCGGCATGATTCTGCTATCAGCCGCCCCAATTCGTGGTGTAAACCGCCGCGGAGGCTAGTGGCTATGGCCGCTTGCCTGTTGATATCAAACCCGAAAGACAGGATTGCCCGTGCAGGTACTCGTCCGCGACAATAACGTTGATCAGGCGCTTCGCGCTCTCAAGAAGAAGATGCAGCGCGAAGGCATTTTCCGCGAAATGAAGATGCGCGGTCACTACGAGAAGCCGTCCGAGAAGCGCGCCCGTGAAAAGGCTGAAGCCGTCCGCCGCGCCCGCAAGCTGGCCCGCAAGCGCGCCCAGCGCGAAGGCCTGCTGCCGATGACGCCGCGCCCGGTCGCTGCTGGCGCCGCCGGCGGTGCAGGTGGCGCTCCGCGTCCGCCGCGGTTCTAACGCCAATTTTTCGTCCTTTTCGAAGGATATCAGAGGTGGCGCGATGTAGAATCGCCGCCACCTTTTTGTTTTGATGTGACCGGTCCGGAGGGGGAGCCGGACCTGAACGACGCGGCTTGAAGTGAGGACAGGGCAGACATGAACGCAACAAGCGTGGAGCGCGGGACCGCATTGCGTGGTTTCGCCCTGACAGCGGCCCTGCTCTCCGGACTGGCGCTTGCCGGCTGCCAAACGGCGGGCCCGACCGGTGAATTCAACAACATCGACAAGGCGCAAGGGTCGAGCGAGAACATTTCCTCGCTGTCGGCGGTCATCCAGCGCAATCCCCAGGATCCCGAAGGCTACAATGTGCGCGGCTCGGCCTATGGCCGTGGCGGTCAGTACCAGGCGGCGCTCAAGGATTTCAATCAAGCCATCCAGCTCAACCCGAATTTCTTCCAGGCCTATTCGAACCGCGCGCTCATCCAGCGCTTCCTCGGCAATCAGGAAGCCGCGCTCGCGGACTACAACCGTTCGATCCAGATCAACGGCAACTACGACGCCGCCTATATCGGCCGCGGCAATCTCTACCGCAAGGCGGGTCGCACCCAGGACGCCTTCAACGACTTCCAGAAGGCAATCCAGCTCGATACGACCGACGCGCGCGCCTACCACAATCGAGGCCTGATCTATCAGAGCCAGGGCCAGCACAAATTCGCCATCGAGGACTTCTCGACCGCCATCTCGCTGGCGCCGGACGCCGCCGAGCCCTACAACGGCCGCGGCCTCTCCTATCTGGCGACCAACGACGAGGACAACGCCTTTTCCGATTTCAACATGGCGATCAAGCTCGACGGCAGGAATGCCGAGGCCTGGTCCAACCAGGCGCTGATCTATGAGCGGCGCGGCGACAAGGCGAAGGCCGCGAAATCCTATAAGGAAGCCGTTCGCCTCGACCCTACCTACCAGCCGGCCAAGGATGGCCTCGCCCGCGTCAGCTGATCTCGGTTTCGGCTTCCCATACAAATCCGCGTGACATCCAAGTGCCGCGGGATCCTTTGCGTGTCCTAAAGGACGCACTTCGCAACCGGGCATTAACCCCGGCAGGAGGCTTTCGGCCCCTGCCTTGATCGCGCCAAGTTTTCAGCGGAACGGTCTACCCACCCAAGCCGTTGTTGAAAGTATTTTGCGAAAGGACCCTCCCATGATCAAGAAACTCGCCTGCGCCGCTGCCCTCGCCACGACGATGTTCGCGGTGGCTCCGGCCAGCGCCGGCAAGCTGCAACTCGGCACGCTCGATTGCACCATCGACGGCGGCACCGCTTATATCGTCGCTTCCAACAAGGGCGTGTCCTGTGTCTTCCGGCCTCATCATCACGGGCCGTCCGAGATTTACACAGGCGTCATCTCCAAGATCGGCCTCGATGTCGGCCAGACGCATCAGGGCCAGCTCGTCTGGGCCGTGCTGGCCGCGACCCGGGATCGTGACGGAGGCGATCTCGCCGGCAGCTACTACGGTGTCAACGCCGAGGCGAGCGTGGTGACCGGCGGCGGCGCCAATCTGCTGGTTGGCGGCCTGGACAGCGCCGTCATGCTGGAGCCGCTCAGCGTCCAGGCGCAGACCGGCGTCAACCTTGCCGTGGCCGTGACCTCGCTCCAGCTGATCCACTCATTCAAGTGATTGCATGGAGCCGTGCGCTCCATGACCCCTCACCCCGCGGCGCGGAACCAGATAGGATGGTTTCGCGCCGTTTGATTTGGGGGGGGGAACCATCATGCTGAAGACAGCCATAGCTGCCGCCATGTTCACCACGCTATCCGGAGCGGTGCAGGCGCAGGACCGAGGCATGGAAGTCGGTACGCTTGACTGCGCCATAGGCGGCGGCACCGGCTTCATCTTCGGCTCGAGCAAGGATCTGAGCTGCACCTTCAACCCCGCCGACAAAAGCTTCGCGCCGGAAGCCTATTTCGGCGCCGTCAACAAATACGGCCTCGACATCGGCACGACGAAGCAGACGGTCATGCAGTGGATCGTGCTGACGCCGCTGAAGAACATCTATGCGCCGGGTGCGCTGGCCGGCGACTATATCGGCGCCAGCGCGGAGGTGACGGCCGCCGTCGGCGCCGGCGCCAATCTGCTGGTCGGCGGCTCCTCTCAGGCCTTCACCTTGCAGCCGCTCAGCTTGCAGACGCAGACCGGCATGAACCTCGCGATCGGCGTCAGCCAATTCCAGCTGCGCAGCACCGAGAATTGATCGCGCAACGAAGCCCGCCAACGGAAGGGGCATCCGCGCGAACGACCCTCAAAAAACCGCTTGAGCTCAACCCCGGTTGAGGTTTTACAAGCCTGCCCCGAGCGCAACAACGCCTCGATCCAGCGCTGTCGATTCGCATGGTCCTGCCGGAAACCCGTACTGGCTTCTGGCGTCCTGCGCTGGCGTCGAGATATGCAAGACGGGGGTGGAAATGACCGGGATCAGCACAAACAGGGTCGACTGGCGCGTATTGTGGGCAAGCGGCGACCTGGCGCGCTTCTGCTTCATCAGCCTCGGCATCCTGCTGCACGCCACCAACGAAACGATGGTGGCAACGGTGATGCCGGCCATGGTCGGCGAACTGGCGGGCGTACAGCTCGTCGGCTGGTCGCTGGCGATCTACGAACTCGGCGCCATCGTTGCCGGCGCGGCCGCCGGACGACTGGTGAGTTATGTCCCCTTGCGCACCAACATGGTGGTCGCCGCGCTGCTCTACGCAACAGGCGCGCTGATATGCGCCACCTCGCCTTCCATGCAACTGTTCCTCGCCGGCCGCCTGATCGAAGGACTTGGCGGCGGTGCGCTGGTGTCGCTGGCCTTCGTCTCGGTCGAACGACTGTTCTCGCGCGCCATCTGGCCGCAGCTTTTCGGCATCATGTCGGCGATCTGGGGCGTCGCCGCCTTCAGCGGACCATTGCTCGGCGCGATCATGACCGAGCTGTTGTCATGGCGCTGGGCCTTCGGCATCTTCACACTCGGCGGCGCCGCCATGGCGCTGGCAAGCTTCCTCGTGCTCGACACGCCGCAGGCGACGAAACCCAAGACGAGCACGGGTAAGGCGCCGCCCTTCCCGTTCGCGGCCCTTGGCTGCCTTGCCGTCGCCGTGGTGTTGATCGCCTCGGCCGGCGTCGACATCGCCTTGCTGCGCTCTTCGCTGCTGATGGCCTTCGGCCTCATCGGCCTGGTGCTGTTCTTCACCATCGACGCGCTGAAGCCGCGTTCGCGGCTGTTCCCGGCGCGGCTGTTCTCATGGCGCACGCCGGTCGGCGCCGGCATGACCATGGTTGCCGCCTTTTCGGTGGCGACCTGTTCCTTCGGCGTCTACGGACCGCTGTTGCTGACCAGCCTTCACGACATTCCGCTGCTGACCACCGGCTACATCATCGCCGCCGAATCGATAGCCTGGTCGATCCTCTCGATCCTGGTCGCCAACGCGCCGCCGCAGCGCGAGCGGCTGATCATCGTCGGCGGCGCAGTGATGATCGCGGCCGGCATCGCCGGCTTTGCGTATGCGATACCCCTGGGCTCCATCCCGCTGATCCTGATATGTGCCCTGTTGCAGGGCGGCGGCTTCGGCATCGCCTGGCCGTTCCTGACGCGCGTCATCGTCGCCTCCGCCCCGGAGGGCGAGCAGACCATCGCCTCGGCGGCGGTGCCGACCATGCAGCGCATCGGCTATGCCGTGGGCGCCGCACTCGCCGGCATCGTCGCCAACGCCAGCGGCTTTTCGCAAGGCCTGAACCACGACGCGGCGGCGAATGTCGCGTCGTGGTTGTTTCTTGCCTTCGTGCCGCTCGGCATTGTCGGCTGCCTCGCGGCTTTGCGGGTTTCCAGACCGCTTGGCCAGCCGCTGGAAGCTATCGGCTAAACTTCAAGATCTTAGCCGCTCTCACTCGACCTCGCGCAGGCGGTAGCCGACGCCGGTCTCGGTGGTGATGTAGCGCGGCTGGTCGGGGCTCTTCTCGATCTTTTGCCTGAGCTGCCGGACATAGACCCTGAGATACTGCACATCGGTCGAGTCGCCCCAGACCTGCTTCAGCAGGAAATGGTGTGTCAGCACCTTGCCGGCGTGCTGCACCAGCATGCGCAGGATGTCGTATTCCTTCGGCGACAGCTTTACCTCCGTGCCCTCGACCTTGACGATGCGCTTGACCAGGTCGACGCTGAGATCGCCGGTCTGGAAAATCGGCTTCTCGCCCTGTTGCTGGAACTTGTGGCGGAGCGCCACGCGAAGGCGCGCCACCAGCTCGTTCATGCCGAAAGGTTTGGTGACATAGTCGTCGGCGCCGAGTTCCAGGGCCTGGACGATGCCGGCCTCGTCGGTCCGGCTGGACAGCATGACCACTGGAATGTCGAGACCATCATCGCGCCATTTGCGCAGCAGCTCATGGCCGCTCATGCCGGGCAACCCGAGGTCGAGCAGGACGAGGTCCGGCTTCTCGGCCTCCATCAGCTCTATCGCCACCCTGGCGTTCGGCGCCTCGCTGATCGCGTAGCCCTGGCTGCCGAGCCCGACGCGCAGTAGCTTGCGGATCGGCGGCTCGTCATCGACGACCAATATCCTGACGTTCGAGTTTGTCATGCCAGGTCACCCACGTCGTGGTCGTCGGTATTCGAAGCGTCGAAATTGGGCGGATTTGCCGGCCTGGGCATTTTGATGGTGAACACCGCGCCCGAACCGTCGGTCCGGTTTGCCGCCATGATCGTGCCACCCATCGCTTCGACGAAGCCGCGGCAGATCGACAGGCCGAGCCCCGTACCGGCGCGGATCTGGTCGCCCTTGCGCACTCGATAGAACGTGTCGAAAATCCGTTCCAGATCGCCGGGAGGAATGCCTGGCCCTTCATCCATGATTTGCAGCAGGACGGAGCCATTGTCGGTCCAACCCTGCATGCGAATCGTCGAGCTTGCCGGGGCATATTTCGCCGCATTGTCGAGAAGATTGAACAACGCTTGCTCGAACAGCACCGGGTCGACCTTCAACATCGGCAAATCCCTGGGGATGTCGGTCTCGATCTTGTGCTCGCCAATGATTTTCCTGGCCCTTTGCAAGGCGGAGCCGACGATGTCGCCGACATAGTGAAAGGCGTAGTTCGGCTCCATCGCGCCGGACTCGATCTTGGTCATGTCGAGCAGATTGGCGATGAAGCGGTTCAACCGCTCGGATTCGTCGAGCACCGTCGACAGCAGTTCGGCCCGGTCCGGTTCGGGAAGCGCTGCTGAAAAATCCCGCAGCGTGCCGGCTGCGCCCATGATGGCGGCGAGCGGCGTTTTCAGATCATGGGAAATGGAGGTGAGCAGCGCCGAGCGCAGCCTGTCCGCCTCAGCGGCGAGCTTGGCGCGGTCGACGTCGGCAACCAACTGAATACGCTCGATGGCGACCGCCGCCTGGTCGGCCAGTGCGTCAAGCAGCCGCTGCTGCTCGGGCGTCAGCAGCGGACCCTGCTTGTCGTTGTCGAGGCCGACGACCCCGATGGCCGTGCGCCCCGTCCGCAAGGGCAAATAGAGGCGCTTGGCGCCCGGAAGCGTGTCGGCGCCACGACCCGCCGCACGATTGTGCTCCCAGGCCCAGCGGGCGGCGGCGATGTCGGCCTCGGCCAGCGTGTCGTCGGGCGGATAGCCGGCCTTGACGGTGATGGTCCCGTCTTCCGGCAAAAGCAGCACCACCCGCAGCTTCAGCATCGAGGCGATCTGGAAGGCCGTGGCCCAAAGGACGTCGTCGAGCGTGCCGGCGCCGGCGAGCTTCTTTGAAAAGAGGTAGATGTCTTCCGTGGCCCGCGCCCGCGAGCGGGCGGCGACCGCCTGGCGCTGCACGCGCGCCGTCAGATTGCTGGCGATGACCGCAACGACGAGAAAGACGCCAAGCGCGACGATGCTCTCCGGATCCCGGATCGTCAGCGTATAACGAGGCTCCAGGAAGAAATAATTGAAAGCAAGGGCGCTGGCGAAACAAGCGTACAGAGCCGGCCACAGACCGCCGGTTACCGCCGATGCCAGTACGCCGATGAGAAGAATGATCGCCAGGTTGCGAACGTCGAGAAACTGGTCGAGAACGACGGCGAAGGCGAGCGAACCGATGACAAAGGCCGTGGCCTTGAGATAGGGCCAGATCTCGAACTGCCACTGCTCGTCCGCCGCCTTGACACTCCTCGACGTCACCTCGGCATTGCGTTCGGTTCCTGAAATGACATGGACGCTGATGTCGCCGGCATTGCGGATGAGATCGTAGGTGAGCGAACCTTCGATCAATTCCCGCCAGCGCGACCGGATCGGCCTGCCGACCACGATATGGGTGAAATTGTTCGCCGTCGCATGGCGAACAATGTCCTGCGCGATGTTCTGACCGGGAATGGTGGTCACCTCGGCGCCGAGCTGTTCGGCAAGCCGCAGGTTTGTAGCCAGCCGATCCTTGTCCGCTTCGGGCATGCTGGCCGAGCGAGGGCTGTCGACATGCAGCGCCGTCCACGGGGCACGGAGCCGGTCTGCCAGCCTGCGCGCGTAGCGAATACGCGCCGCCCCGCCCGGACGCGCGTCGACGCAGACGAGAACCCTTTCCCCCGCGGCCCACGGTCCGGGAATGGCGTGGGCCTGCATATGGATCAGCAACTGGTCGTCGACGCGCTGCGCGGTGCGGCGCAGCGCCAGTTCCCTGAGCGCCGTCAGATTGCCCGGCGAGAAATAGTTCTCGATCGCGCGCTGCGCGGTGTTGGGGAAATAGACCTTGCCTTCCTCGAGCCGCTTGATCAGGTCGTCGGGGGTGAGATCGATGATCTCGACATCGTCGGCCTGGTCTATGATGGAATCGGGAACCGTCTCGCGAACCCTGACCTTGGTGATCTGGGCGACGACGTCGTTCAGGCTTTCGACATGCTGGATGTTGAGCGTCGTGTAGACGTCGATACCGTGCGTCAGGATTTCCTGGACATCGAGATAGCGCTTGGGGTGCCGGCTGCCAGGCGCATTTGTGTGGGCGAGTTCGTCGACGAGAACCAGCGCCGGGCGCCGGGCGAGGATGGCGTCGATATCCATCTCGTCGAGGATGCGCCCCTTGTAGTCGACCTTGCGGCGGGGAATGACCTCATAACCCTCGACCAGGGCCAGTGTCTCCTTGCGCCCATGCGTCTCGACGACACCGATCACCACATCCACGCCGTCGGTCAGCCTGGCGCGGCCCGACATCAGCATCTCGTAGGTCTTGCCTACGCCGGGAGCGGCACCCAGGAATATCCGCAGCCGGCCGCGACCTTCCCGCTCGGCATGGTCAAGCAGTGCGTCGGGAGAAGGTCTGGCGTCGTTGCTTCTGTCGTCCGGCATCGGGACCGATCATGGATGGCGCCGGGGATACTGTCGATCCCCGGCCCGCACCATTCACTGTTTCCCGGCGTCCAGCGCAAGGTTGAGACCGAGCACATTGACCACCGGTTCGCCCATGAAGCCGAGTTCCCTGCCCTCGACTTGGGCATCGACAAGCGCCTTGACCTTGGCTTCATCGATCCCCCTGGCCTTGGCCACCCTGGCGGCCTGGAAGTAGGCTGCTTCGGGACTGATATCGGGATCGAGGCCACTGCCGGACGTCGTCACCAGGTCCATCGGGACGGGCTGGTTCGGATTCTCCGCCTTCAATCTTTCCGCGTCGCCCTTGATGCGGTCGATCAGCTTGGGATTGGTCGGGCCGAGATTGCTGCCGCTCGAGGCGGCGGCGTTGTAGCCGTCGCCGGCGGCCGAGGGGCGGCCATGGAAATACTTGTCGCTGGCAAAGCCCTGGCCGATCAGCTCGGAGCCGATAACCTTGCCATCCTTCTCGATCAGGCTGCCATTGGCCTGGCGCGGGAAGATCGCCTGGGCGATGCCGGTCATGCCCAAGGGATAGATCAGGCCGGTCAGGACCGTGAAGAAGACGATCATGATGATCGCGGGTCTTATCTGTTTGAACATGAGCGTAATTCCTTAAGCAAGGCCAAGCGCGGTGACGATCATGTCGATCGCCTTGATGCCTACGAAAGGCACGATGAGGCCGCCGAGGCCGTAGACGAGAAGATTGCGGCTGAGCAGCGCGCCGGCGCCGATGGCGCGGTATTTGACGCCCTTCAGCGACAGCGGGATCAGCGCGATGATGATCAGTGCGTTGAAGATGATAGCCGACAGGATGGCGCTTTGCGGCGTCGCCAGATGCATGACGTTGAGCGCCTGCAGCGGGCCGGTCGTCTGTCCCGGCGCGACGTAGAAGACGGCGAACATCGCCGGAATGATGGCGAAATACTTGGCCACATCGTTGGCGATCGAGAAGGTCGTCAGCGAACCTCGCGTCATCAAGAGCGCCTTGCCGATCTCGACGATCTCGATGAGCTTGGTCGGATCGCTGTCGAGATCGATCATGTTGCCGGCCTCGCGGGCGGCAACCGTGCCGGTGTTCATGGCGACGCCGACATCGGCTTGTGCAAGGGCGGGTGCATCGTTGGTGCCGTCGCCGCACATGGCCACCAGCTTGCCCTTGGCCTGTTCGTCGCGGATCAGCTTCAGCTTGTCCTCCGGTGTGGCCTGCGCGAGGAAGTCGTCGACGCCGGCTTCCGCGGCGATCGCCGCCGCCGTCATCGGGTTGTCACCGGTGATCATCACCGTGCGGATGCCCATGCGGCGCAGTTCGGTGAAACGCTCGCTGATGCCGCCCTTGACGATGTCCTTGAGGTGGATGACGCCGAGCAGGCGCCCGTCGCGTTCGACCGCCAGCGGCGTGCCGCCGGACTTGGCGATCTCGTCGGCGATGGACTGGAGATCGCGGATGGATTCGCTGCTTGGGCGCGTGCCATGGGCGGCGGCTGCCGACTGGTTGACATGGGAAAGCACGGAATCGACGGCGCCCTTGCGCACCGATGAACCATCGATGTCGACGCCGCTCATACGGGTCTGCGCTGTGAAGGGCACGAAAGTGGCGTGCAGCGTTGCCATGTCGCGGGCGCGGATGGCGTATTTCTCCTTGGCCAGCACGACGATGGAGCGGCCTTCCGGCGTCTCGTCGGCGAGCGAGGCTAGCTGAGCCGCGTCGGCCAGTTCCTGTTCGGTGACGCCCTTGACCGGGCGAAACTGCGTCGCCTGGCGGTTGCCGAGTGTGATCGTGCCGGTCTTGTCGAGCAGCAGCGTGTCGACGTCGCCTGCGGCCTCCACGGCGCGGCCCGACATGGCCAGCACGTTGAATCGCACCAGGCGGTCCATGCCGGCGATTCCGATGGCCGAAAGCAGCGCGCCGATCGTGGTCGGGATCAAGGTGACGAACAGCGCCACCAGAACGGTCACCGAGATATAGCCGCCCGAGTAGGAGGCAAAACTCGGGATCGTCGCGGTGGCCAGCACGAAGATCAGCGTCATGCCGACGAGCAGGATGTTGAGCGCGATCTCGTTCGGCGTCTTCTGGCGCTCGGCACCTTCGACCAGCGAGATCATGCGGTCGAGAAAGGTATGGCCGGAGGCGGCGGTGATGCGGACGCGGACCCAGTCTGACAGCACCTGGGTGCCACCGGTGACCGCCGAACGGTCGCCACCGGATTCGCGGATGACCGGCGCCGATTCGCCTGTTATCGCCGCCTCATTGACCGACGCGACGCCCTCGACCACTTCGCCGTCCGACGGGATGATGTCGCCGGCCTCGACCAGGACGGCATCGCCGACCTTGAGGCTGGTGCCGGGCACGAGTTTGTATTTGGTGCGGTCCTCACCGGTCAAGAGCTTGGCCTGGGTCTCGGTGCGTGCCTTGCGCAGCGAATCCGCCTGCGCCTTGCCGCGGCCTTCTGCGACCGCTTCGGCGAAGTTGGCGAACAGCACGGTGAACCAAAGCCAGATGATGATCTGCAGCGTAAAGCCGAGATTGCCGCCTCCGGTGACCAGGTCCTTCACGAACAGCACCGTGGTGAGCGCCGAGACGACGGCAACGACGAACATCACCGGGTTCCTGGCCAGCGTGCGCGGATCGAGCTTGCGGAAGGCGCCGCCAATGGCGGGAACCAGGATGCGTGCATCCATGATGCTTGCTGATTTCGAGTTGCTCATTTTGAAGCTCCGGCTTCGGTGTTGTTGGACGGCACCCGATGATTGGATGCCGAAAGGAAATGCGGCGGCCCGTAGGCCAGCAGCCAGAGGACGAGCATGACTGCCGCAAGGCCGAGAAACGTCGACAGGGTCGGGAAAGGAGGAGGTCTCTCCTCCTTTCGGTGATCGTCCCTGTGGCCGACCTTGCGGCGCATGGCATTGAACCAGGACATGACGGTCTCAGAAGGTCTGCCCGTGAGCCATCGCCAGGTGCTCGATGATCGGCCCGACGGCGAGCGCCGGGAAGAAGGTGAGGCCACCGACGATCAGGATGACGCCGACCAGCAGCCCGACGAACAGAGGGCCATCGGTCGGGAAGGTGCCGGCGGAAGCCGGAACCGTTTTCTTCGCCACCAGCGAGCCGGCAATGGCCAGCGCCGGGATGATGACCAGGAAGCGGCCCATCAGCATGCCGATGCCGATCGTGATGTTGTACCAGGGCGTGTTGCCGCTGAGGCCGCCAAAGGCCGAACCGTTGTTGGCCGCCGCCGAAGTGTAGGCATACAGAACCTCGGAGAAGCCGTGCGGGCCGGCATTGCCCATCGACGCCACGCCGGTCGGCAGCACGACGGCGATGGCCGTGAAGATCAGCATCGCCAGCGGCAGGCACAGTATGGCCAGCATAGCCATCTTGACCTCCTTGGCCTCGATCTTCTTGCCCAGATATTCGGGCGTGCGGCCGACCATCAGGCCGGCGACGAAGACGGCGATGACGATGTACATCAGGATGCCGTAGAGACCGGCGCCGACACCGCCGACGATAACTTCGCCAAGCTGCATGTTGATGATCGGGATCATGCCGCCGAGCGCGGTGAAGGAGCCGTGCATGGCGTTGACGGCGCCGCAGGAAGCGGCCGTGGTGATGACGGCAAACAGCGCCGACAGGGCGATGCCGAAGCGGCTCTCCTTGCCCTCCATGTTGCCGCCGTCGATGCCCAGCGCATGCACCAGCGGGTTGCCGGCGGCTTCCGCCCAGTAGCAGATGGCGACACCGGCGATGAACATGACGCCCATGGCCGAGAGGATCGCCCAGCCCTGGCGCTGGTTGCCGATCATGCGGCCGAAGACATTGGTCAAGGCGGCGCCGATGGCGAAGATCGACACCATCTGGATCAGGTTGGAGATCGCGTCGGGGTTCTCGAACGGGTGCGCGGCATTGGCGTTGAAGAAACCGCCGCCATTGGTGCCGAGCATCTTGATGGCCACCTGCGAAGCGACCGGGCCGACGGCGATGGTCTGCTGCGCTCCTTCCAGCGTCGTGGCGTTGACGTAGGCGCCGAGCGTCTGCGGCATGCCGAGCCAGACATAGACCAGCGTCAGCACGATGCAGAACGGCAGCAGCAGATAGAGTGTGGAGCGGGTCATATCGACCCAGAAATTGCCGATCGACTTGCTGGACGCCCGGGCAAAGCCGCGGATCAGCGCAATGGCGATGGCAATGCCGGTGGCCGCCGAAACGAAGTTCTGCACCGTCAGCCCGGCCATCTGCACGAGATAGGACATCGTGCTCTCGCCACCATAGTTCTGCCAGTTGGTGTTGGTCATGAAGCTGGCGGCGGTGTTGAAGGCCAACCCTGGTTCAACCGCTGTCATGCCGGCAGGGTTGTAAGGCAGGCTGCCCTGCAGACGCTGCAGCGCATAAAGCACCAGGAAGCCGGCGAGATTGAAGAGCAGCAGGGCGACCGCGTAGGTGGTCCAGTGCTGTTCCTCGCGTTCGCTGGTTCCGCAAATACGATAAAGCCCACGCTCAAGCGGGCGAAGGAACGGCGAAAGCAGCGTGCGGTCGCCGTTGAAGACGCGGTGCATGTAGCCGCCGAGCGGCTTCACCAGCAAAACGACGATCCCGCAATAGACCAGGATCTGTATCCAACCGTTCAGTGTCATGGGTGTGGCTTTCCGTGCCTTCAGAAGCGTTCTGGACGAACGAGGGCGTATGTCAGGTAGGCGAGCAGGAACAGCGTAACGCCGCCACCGAGAATATAGTCGACGATCATTTTTTCAGCCTCGCTCTAGAGCGCGTCACAAGCTTTTATGTAGGCGAAACAAAGGGCAAAGAACAAAATTCCGATTCCGATAACGGCCATATCCATTGTGTTTATTCCTTTTGTTCTTTTGTACTTTGCGAATTTGACAGGAGAGTTCGCAATATCTCGAAAGTGTCCCGTCGCATCTTTGGCGACGGAACCGGTTGTATTTTCTAAAAGGAATATGGACCCGATCGCCATAAAGGTTCGAGACGGGGCGCAGTGGAAAGAAATAGGAATTTCATAAAGATTTTTGCGCGGGCTCTTCCCGACACTCCACGCAGGGATTGTCGCCCAAGACACACGGCTACAGGATTGCGATTTCCTTGCGAGCTGCCGGAAACGCGAAAGCCCGGCTGAGGGCCAGCCGGGCTTTCTATGGTGGTGTGGCTTTAGCCGCCACGGAGAACATCAATCTTCAGGCGGCGTAGCCGCCATAGCCACGCGCAACGGCGTGCACGCCCGCCACCGGCTCGAGGTCCGGCCACAGGATGCCGGCGGCTTGCGCGAATTCGAGCAACGCCCGGCGCGCCTGCTCGACGCTCACATAACCTGGAACGGCCAGATCACATGTCTCCACCGCGTTTCGGTAAAGCGGGCCGCGGCGGGAGGTCGTCCAATTGGTGAGGAAATCGTGCATTTCGGCCAGCGAGGCAATCTCGCGCTTGAAGCCGAGGCCGACCGACAGTGCGACCGGTGAATGAAACAGCTTGTCGTGCATGAAGCGGGCTCCTGGTTTTTCGCGCGCTTGGAGAGATATCCGGGCGAGTCCGCGAACGGGACGCCGTGAAACGCGCAATGAGGCCGGAGGTTCCAGCTTGGGACTTGGCGATTTTTTTGATTGTGCCTGGTCGGCGAAGTTATCAATTCGCAGCGCAACGACCGGGTGCCGGCCGCTCAACGGCTCCGCAGCCCCCTTGGCGACGGCAGGCTCTCCAAAATCCCGAAGGAGCCATCGAGATCGCTTGCCGCCTTGAGGCTCACGCCTTCTTCACGAACTCGGTCTTGAGCACCAGGCCTTTCACTTGCTTGGTATTGCATTCGATCTCGCCGGGATTGCCGTTCAGGCGGATGGCCTTCACCAACGTGCCGCGCTTGATCGTCTCCGAAGTGCCTTTGACTTTGAGGTCTTTGATCAGCGTTACGGAATCACCGTCATTCAATTGAGCGCCATTGCTGTCGCGCACGATTACATCGTTCGGCATGCCATCTCCTGTGATTTGGATCCCACTACCAGATCAGGTGAGAATCCCAAAACCGATGACGACCGGCAACCGTCAACATTTCAGGCGGCCATCTGGTGGCCGACGTGGAACATGTGCGACGAGAAGCGCGCAGCGCATAAATCTCTAAGCCTTCGACGCCCATGGTGGATGAAATGCTTGCGCGGGAAGGTCGGGCATCGTCTGCAGGTACCGCTGCCAGATCTGATCCATGACCGTGGTCAGCGTGGCACATCGAAGCCGGCGCCGCCGACAACCTCCTCGATCTCCGCCACCATGCGTGAATCCATCGCCTGCCGCATCTCGGCTTCCGGTCTGCGCCATCGAGCGGATTGGTATTTCGATAGCTACGCCCGCTTGTCGTCCGGATGGCCAAGCTCGCAGAACCACCCGCCCAGATACTGCACCGATGGCGCCTTGGGATCCGGAATCTGCGTCTTCCCCTCGACCGCTGCGCGGAACGGCTCGGCACTATCCTGCGGAGAAAACCCCAGATGGTTGGCGCCGCTGTTGTCGACCGTTTTCACCTTGTTGTCGGAAAGGCCGAAGGAGATCGTATGGCCGACGCGCGGCGCGGTGAGAGCTGCCTCGACCAGACGCACACAATCGGCGAAGGAGAGGTATGACCACAGCATGCGACGGTCCGCCGGTTCGGGGAAGGACGAAAAGATGCGCAGGCACGCCGTCTCGATGCCGAACTTGTCCCAGTAAAGCCGGCTCAGGCTCTCGACGAAGTTCTTCGACACGCCATAGAGGCTGTCGGGACGCACCGGCGCGTCGACGCCGATATGCGCCTCGACCTCGTGATAGCCGACGGCATGCACGGAGGAGGCATAGATGACTCGTTTCACCCCGTGTTTCCGGGCGCCCTCGTAGATGTGATAGGAGCCGCGGATGCTGGAATCCAGGATGGTTTGCCATTCGCATTCGAGTGGTGCGCCGCCGAAATGCACGATCGCGTCGCAATCCTTGGTGGCGGCAATCGTCGCCTCCATATCGGCGAGGTCGAAGACCGCTTCTTCCTCGTGTGGAGCAAGATCGCCGAACGGTTCGCGGCCGGCCAGGCGGATCGTTTTTGCCAGCGGCACCAGCCCCTTTCGCAGTTCCGAACCGAGGCGGCCGGCCGCGCCGGTGATCAGGATGCGTTCGTAATGCGGCATGATTTACTCCACTTGCGCGACGGCGGCGTTGATGCGCGCGATCGCTTCGGTCAGCACCTCTTCGCCGGTCGCGGTCGAGATGCGGAAATAGGGGGAAAGTCCATAGGCGGCGCCCGGCACCGAGGCCACGCGCCCTTCGTTCAGGAGATAATTCGCCACTGCCGTGTCGTCCTCGAGCACGACGCCTTTTGGGGTCCTGCGGCCGATCAGGCTGGCGCAGCCGATATAGGCATAGAAGGCGCCTTCCGGTGGCGAAAGCGTAAGACCGTTGATCCGCCTGATGCCGTCGACGACAAGGTCGCGGCGCGCCTCGAACGCCTGCCGAAAGCGTGCCACCTCGTCCTGGGGGCCGTTGAGCGCGGCCACCGTCGCCGCTTGCGCGATCGAGCAGACGGACGTGCAGGACTGGCTCTGGATGATCGCCATCGCCCTGGTGAGCGGCGCCGGCCCGGCGGCATAGCCGACACGCCACCCGGTCATCGCATAGGATTTGGAGACGCCGTTGACGATCAGGGTGCGGTCCCTGAGTTCCGGGCAAGCCTTGCCGAAGGAGACGAAGTCGCGTCCGTCGAACAGGATGTGCTCGTAAATCTCGTCGGAAAGCACCAGCACCTGCGGATGCCTTGCCAAAACCGCTCCGAGTGCCCGCAGGTCCGATTGCGAATATATGGCGCCGGAGGGGTTGCCGGGCATGTTGAGGAACAGCCATTTCGTCCTTGGAGTGATGGCTTTTTCGAGCAGCTCCGGCGTCAGCCGGAAGCCCGAAGTTTCCGGGCACTCGATGAGGACAGGCCTGCCGCCGAGCAGCTTCACCATCTCGGGATAGGAGACGAAGTAGGGCGCCGGCAGGATCGCTTCGTCACCAGACTCCAGCGTCGCCATCAGCGCGTTGAAGATGATCTGCTTGGCGCCATTGGCCACGACGACGTCGTCCGCCGTGTAGTCCAGTCCGTTTTCGCGGCGGAACTTGCCGGCCACGGCTTCGCGCACCTCGGCCGTGCCGGCGGCACCCGTGTATAGCGTCTGGCCGGCCTTCGCGGCGACATGCGCCGCTTCGATGATATGGCTCGGTGTCGGGAAATCCGGCTCGCCCAGGCCAAGATCGATCACGTCGACGCCCTTGGCGCGCAGGGCCCTGGCTGCCTGCGAAGCAGCCATGGACGCCGACGGCTTCACCGCAGACAGGCGCGAGGCAATGTAGCTCATTTGCCGTTCTCCGAAATGTATTCCTTGGAGCGGTCGTTCGCCCGCGCCTCGGTGCTGCGCTTGGACGGATCGCCATAGCCGCCGCCGCCCGGCAATTGGAGGATCAGCCGACGGCCGGCCGGAACATGCTGCCAGCCTTTAGGTCGCATCTGCGTGCCATCGTCCAGCCTGACCACGCCGGCCACTCCAGGTCCGCCGCCGTTGCGCCCGTGGGCGGGATGATTGACGCGGTCGAACATGGCCGAAAAGTCGAATTCATGGCCCTCGATCGCCTCGATTTCGATAACCTGCCCGAGCCCGCCGCGGAACTCGCCGTCGCCGCCGGAATCGGGCCGCAGTTCCTTGCGCCAGATGACGATCGGGCCGGTGTGCTCCGTTGCCTCGATCGGCATCGTATGGACGCCGGAGGGGAAAGCCGTCGCCGACAATCCGTCGAGACCGGGGCGCGCGCCCATGCCGCCGGAATTGAACATCAGCACCTCGGCGCGGCGGCCCGAACCGCCGGAGACCGGCCGAACCGAGATATGGATGTTCCACAGTGCGCCGGCGCCCTCGGCAAGGATCTTGCCGGGCATCGCCTTGGCGATCGCGCCGAGCACCAGATCGGGAACCATATGGCCGAAGATGTGCCTGAGCGCCACCGGCGCCGGCCGCACGGCGTTCAGGATGTTGACCGGAGACGACACGGTGAAGAAGGCGAGCGACGCGGCATTGTTAGGAATATCGGGCGCCACCACGCATTTCAACGCGTAGCAGGCATAGGCCTTGCTGTAGATGATCGGGCAGTTGATGCCCCATCGGCTCATCGGGTCGGTACCGGTGAAATCGACCTCGACGCCGGCGTCCCGAACAGTGACGGTCGCCGCGAGTTTCACCGGCTCGTCGTAGCCGTCGGTCACCAGCGCGTTCGACCAGCTGCCTTTGGGCATCGCCTTGATGCGTTCGACCATGGCGTCGCGGGTGCGCGAGAAGATGAACTCGCCAAGCCCGTCCAGCGATGCCAGGCCGATCTCCTTCATCATGTCGACGAGGCGTCGGTGGCCGACTTCGTTGCAGGCGGCGAGTGAATAGAAATCGCCGACGACCTGGTTCGGCTCGCGGACGTTGGCGCGCAGGATCCTGACGAGATCGAGATTGACCTTGCCCTTCTCCGCGAACTTCATGATCGGGATCTGGATGCCTTCCTCGTAGACCGACTTGCCGTCAGCGCCAAAGCCGCGCCCACCGACATCGACCACATGCGCCGTGCAGGCGAAGAACGCAACCAATTCGCCGTTCAGGAACGACGGCGACACCATGGTGATATCGTGCAGGTGGCCCGTGCCCAACCAGGGGTCATTGGTGACGTAGGTGTCGCCCTCGAACATGGTTTCGCGCGGGATTTCGTTCATGAAATGCAGCACCGCCTCGGCCATGGTGTTGACATGGCCGGGCGTTCCCGTCACCGCCTGTGCCAGCATCTGGCCGCGGGGATCGAACACGCCCGCCGACAGGTCGCCGGATTCGCGCACCGATGTCGAGAAAGCCGTGCGCAGCAAGGTGAGGGCCTGCTCCTCGACCACCGAGATCAACCGGTTCCACATAACCTGCATGCGGATTTCACTGATGTCGCTCATGCCTGGCTGCCTTTGCGGATCAGAAGGATCGCTCCGTCGCTCTGGATGACGGCGTCGAAGCTCGTGGTGACGACGGTGGACGTCTCGCGTTCGACGATGATGACCGGGCCCGCCACCCGATCGCCGGTGCACAGCCCCTCCCGTTCGACGATGCCATAGGTCCGTGGCGCACCGCTGGCCGGATCGAACACCGCGCGGCTTGTTGCCGGCTGAGTGGTCCGCTTGCCGGTGATCAGCTCGTGCCTGGCGACAGCAGGCCGGACATCCGTCGCCTTCACGGACCAGGTGACGATCTCGATTTCCAGGCCGCCAAGTCCTTCGATGGCGCGGCCGAAGAAGCGTTGGTAATTCGCCTGGAACAAATCCTCGAGCGTGGTTGCGGCATCATTGCCGAACGGCTCGTCCGGCAGCGGCACGGGGATTTCCCAGCCCTGGCCGGCGTAGCGCATGAAGGCGGTGATTTCGCATGTGATCGTACCGTTGGCCCCTGCCCGCACGAAGCTTTCGGCTGACACTTTGAGGTCATCGAGCAAAGCATTGGCCTCGGCCGGCTTGAACTGCGACAGCCGCGTCAGCCGGGATGCCAGGGCTTCGTAGCCGAACGGAGCCTTGAGGAAGCCGATCGCCGATCCGACGCCCGCGCCCTTGGGGACGATGCACTGGTCGATGCCGAGTTTCTCGCAAAGCCTTGCGGCGTGAAGCGGGGCCGCGCCACCGAAGGCGATCATCACGTTGTCGGAAATGTTTTTGCCGTTTTCGACGGCATGGACGCGGGCGGCATTGGCCATGTTCTCGTCCACCACCTCGCAGATGCCGAAGGCCGTCGCCATGGCATCGAGCGACAGGCGTTCGCCGACATCGCGCAGGATCGCCTGTTCGGATGCGGACGTGTCCAGCCTGATGGCGCCGCCGGCGAAATTGTCGGGATCGAGCTTGCCGAGCACCAGGTCGGCATCTGTGATGGCCGGGCGCCTGCCGCCGCGGCCGTAGCAGGCCGGGCCAGGTTCCGATCCGGCACTTTCGGGACCGGTCTGGATGCGGCCCATGGCGTCGACCCAGGCGATCGACCCGCCGCCGGCGCCGATCTCGATCATCTCGATCACGGGAATGGAGATCGGCATGCCGGAACCTTTGCAGAAGCGATAGGTACGCGCCACTTCGAAGGTTCTGGCGGTGCGCGGCGCATAATCCTCGATCAGGCAAATCTTTGCAGTGGTGCCGCCCATGTCATAGGAGACGACCTTTTCCAGGCCGAATCGCCTGGCGATGTCGGCGGCGAAGATGGCGCCGCCGGCCGGGCCGGACTCAACGAGGCGCACGGGAAATTCCGAGGCCGTCTCCACCGAGATCAGACCGCCGCCCGAATGGATCATGAAGACCGGGCACTCGGCGCCCATCTCCTTCAAGCGGGTCTGGAAACGCGCGAGATAGTCCGCCATCTGCGGCCGCACATAGGCGTTGGCGCAGACCGTGTTGAAGCGTTCGAACTCGCGCATCTGCGGCGAGACTTCGGCGCTGATCGAAATCGGGATGGTAAGCTTGCGGGACAGGATAGCGCGTGCCCGGCGCTCATGATCAGGGTTGGTGTAGGCATGGATGAAGCCGATCGCCACGGAGCCGAAGCCGCCGGCCGCGATCCGGTCGGCAATGCCTTCCAGGGCGGCTTCGTCGAGCGGCTGAAGCTCCTGGCCTTCCGCACCGATCCGGCCCTTTACCGTGAAACGGTGCTCGCGCGGGATTAGCGGCGCCGGCAGCTGCAGGTCGAGGTCATACTGCTCGAAGCGGTTTTCCGTGCGCATCTCGATGACATCGCGGAACCCTTCGGTGGTGACCAGCGCGGTCTTGGCGCCACGGCGTTCGATGAGCGCATTCGTCGCCAGCGTCGTGCCGTGGATGATGATGCCGATCTCGGCAAGCGCGATACCGGCATCGCGCGTGACGACGGCAATGCCGTCCAGGATCGCCTGCTCGGGCGCCGCATAATTGGTCAACACCTTGGTGGAGAAGATCGTTCCCCTGAGGTCGAGCGCGACGTCGGTGAACGTGCCGCCGATGTCCGCGCCGAGACGGATGTCGTCTTTGGAGGTCATGCCTTGGCCTTCTGGGAAGCGAGCGCGGCGTCACGCATCTGGGAAAGGGTCTGTCGGGGCGTCAGCGCTTCGGGAGATATGGCGATGTCGAGGACCGCTCCCGTCACGGATCCGAGCGCCCGATCGAACGCCGCCGCGAAATCGCGCGTCGCCTCGACCCGCTCGGCATGGAAACCATAGGCCTTTGCCAGTGTCACGAAATCAGGGTTTTCGAGCGACGTGCCCGAAACGCGCGCCGGATAGTGGCGCTCCTGATGGGCGCGGATCGTGCCGTAGATGCCGTTGTTGAGGATCAGCACGATCGGCTGCGCGCCAGCCTGCATGGCGGTTCCGAGTTCCTGGCAATTCATCTGGAAGTCGCCGTCGCCGGCAAAGCAGACGACCGTGCGTTCTGGAAACGCAACCTTGGCGGCAATTGCCGCCGGCAGGCCGTAGCCCATGGCGCCAGACTGCGGGGCGAGCAGCCGTGCGTCCGGCCCGAACTTGAAGAACTTGTTCGGCCAGACGGTGAAATTGCCGGCGCCGTTGGTGAGAATGACGTCGGCAGGCAGGTTTTCGCGCAGCCAGGCGCTGACCTCCACCATGTCCACCGGGCCGGGCTGGACGGGCGCGCCGAATGTCCCTTCATAGGCTTTGCGGGCCGCGGCGCGCCAGTCCGCCCAGCCGCCTTTGACGGGCGTCAACGCCCGGGCAAAAGCGTTCGGCCCGGCATGGATACCGATGGCCGGCACATAGATCTTGCCGATCTCGCGATCGGAGCCATGGACATGGATCAGTTTCTGGCGCGGCACCGGCACGGACAGCAGCGTATAGCCATCCGTGGTCATCTCGCCAAAACGCACATTGACGGCCAGGATCACGTCGGCCTCGCGGAGCAGGGCTTTGACATGCGCCACCATGCCGACGCCGGCCTCGCCGACAAAGACCGGCGAATGGTTGTCGAACTGGTCCTGATAGCGAAAGGCCGCCACGACAGGAATGTCGGAAGCCTCTGCGAAAGCCTGTAGCGCCGCGCGTCCGTCCACGGTCCAGTTGGCGCCGCCCATGAGCAGGACCGGCCTCTCGGCCTTGGCCAGCAGCTTGAAGGCCGAAGCGATCGCTTCCGGCGCCGGTGCCGGCTCGAAAATGGCCGCCGGTGCGCTGAGCGGAGCCGCTTCAGTCATGGTGGTCAGCATGTCCTCGGGCAGCGCGACCACGACGGGACCAGGTCGTCCGGTCAATGCGGTCGTCCATGCCCGCGCCACAATCTCGGGCAGGCGCGCGACATCGTCGATCTCGACCGCCCATTTGGCGACCGTGCCGAACACCGCCCGGTAGTCGATTTCCTGAAACGCTTCGCGGCCCTTCATGTCGGTGCCGACCTGGCCGACGAACAGGATCATCGGCGAACTGTCCTGCATGGCCGTGTGAACGCCGATGCTGGCGTTGGTGGCGCCTGGGCCGCGCGTCACGAAACAGATGCCTGGCGAGCCGGTCAACTTGCCGTAGGCCGAGGCCATGAACGCCGCGCCGCCTTCATTGCGGCAAAGCGTGTAGTCCAGCTTTCCCTGCGTGTCGTGCAGCGCGTCCAGGACGGCCAGATAACTTTCTCCGGGCACGCCGAAGCTCCTGGTCGCGCCAAGCCCGATCAGGCACTCGACGAGAAGGCGGCCGCCATTGCGGATCATGCTTCGACATCCTCACTTTGGCGGCAGGTCGATCGAGCCTGCCTTCGGTTCATAGGTGCACGCAGGCGGTTCGGGGCGAAATCAAGAAATGCCGTCTATTCGAAAGTTTTTCTTTGCCGAGCAGCGTGCACCAGCACGCCCGGATTCATCGTGTCCCGTGGATCGAATGCATCCTTGAGCCGCGCCATGAGTTCGCGTTCCAATGGACTGCGGTTTCGGTCGGCCATGGCGATCTTTGCGCGGCCAAGTCCATGCTCGGCCGCGAAACTGCCGCCCATTTCCGTGGCGAGCGACGATAGCGCCTCGGCGAACCGCTCGGCCTTGCCGTCAAAATCGGCGCGGCCTTCCGGCGGCGACAGATTGTAGTGGATGTTGCCGTCGCCGAGATGCCCGAACGGGTTTATCCGCACGCCGGGAAGAATGTCGTCGCAGATCTCTGCGCCGGCCTCGACGAAACGGGCGATAGCGCCCGGAGGCACCGAGATGTCGTGCTTCAGCTGCTCTCCTTCCAGCCTCTGTCCTTCCGGCTGCTCCTCTCGCAGCCGCCAGAATTGTGCGCGATGCGCGCCCGTCGCCGCCAATGCTCCGTCCAGCACCAGGCCTTGCTCCATGCCCCACTCCAGCGCCGAAGCCAGTATCTCGTCGAGCGGAACGCGGGGGGCGCCCGATGCCAGTTCGACCAGCACATAGACCTCGCCGCGTGCCTCCAACTGGTAGGCGAGGTCGGGCAGGTGTTTGAGGGCCAGTCCCAGCCCGATGTCGGAGAAGAACTCGAGCCCGGTCAGGAATTCCCCCACCTCGCCCCGCAGAAAGGTGCCAAACGAAACCGCCGCGGCGAAATCGGACATGACGACAAGCGCGCTCGCCTGCCGCCGCGGCATCGGGTAGAGCCGCAGGATCGCGCGCGTCACGATGCCAAGCGTTCCTTCCGCGCCGCAATAGAGCTTGCGCAACTGGTAGCCGGCATTGTCTTTCTGCACCGCGCGCAGCCCGTTCCATATCGCCCCGTCAGGGGTCACGACCTCCAGGCCAAGCACGAGGTCTTGCATCATGCCATACCGGAATGCCTGGCTGCCGCCGGCATTGGTGCCGACCAGGCCGCCGATCCTGGCGCTGCCTTCCGCGCCGAGATGCATCGGAAACATCAGGCCGTGCGGTTCCAGCGCCTCGTGCAACGCGGCAAGCACGGCTCCCGCCTCGACGAGGATCGAGCCGCTGTCCAAGTCCGGTTTGCCGATCGCCGTCATGCGCGAAAGCGAAACGATCACCGCATTCGGCCGATCGGCGACGGCGCCGCCGCAAAGCCCGGTGTTGCCGCCTTGCGGCACGACCGCCAGGCCGGCCGCGTGGCATGTCTTTACGACACTG
The DNA here is from genome assembly GCF_004023165.1 of Mesorhizobium sp. M7A.F.Ca.MR.176.00.0.0. NCBI lineage: Bacteria > Pseudomonadati > Pseudomonadota > Alphaproteobacteria > Hyphomicrobiales > Phyllobacteriaceae > Mesorhizobium > Mesorhizobium sp. M7A.F.Ca.MR.176.00.0.0. Next base: position 29,759 of record NZ_RZTC01000024.1, read on the forward strand.
GCTACTTCGGAGGTATCCGCAGGCCTGGCCACGCCCAGAGCCGCGACGCCGTAGCGATCGAGCCAATCGCGCTGATAGGGCCTTGCATCGCTGCCCGAAAGCCAGCCTTTCGGTCCGAGCATCTCGCGCAAGGCGGTGACGGGATCAGTCACGGACATGGCTGCGGCCTGACGCGGGATCGTTGCATCGATCAGTGACCAAGCACCTGCGACAGGAACTGCCGCGTGCGCTCGTTGCGGGAGGAGGTGAAGAATTCATCGGGAGGCGCCTGTTCGACGATCTCGCCTCCATCCATGAAAATTACCCGGTCGGCAACCCGGCGCGCAAAACCCATCTCATGCGTGACGCAGATCATTGTCATGCCTTCAGAGGCGAGCGTGACTATGACGTCGAGCACTTCCGCGATCATTTCCGGGTCGAGCGCAGAGGTCGGCTCATCGAACAGCATGATCTCGGGCTGCATGCAAAGGGCACGCGCTATCGCGACCCGCTGTTGCTGGCCGCCGGACAACTGACCGGGATACTTCATCGCCTGTTCGGGAATGCGTACCTTCTCCAGATAGCGCCGGGCGGTCGCCTCGGCATCCGCGCGCGGCACCTTGCGCACGATCATGGGCGCGAGCATGCAGTTCTCCAGCACCGTCATGTGTGGAAACAGGTTGAAGTGCTGGAACACCATGCCGACTTCCCGCCTGATCCCGTCGATGTTGCCGACATCGTCGTTGAGCTCGGTGCCGAGCACGGTGATCCGGCCGCCATTGTGCTGCTCCAGACGGTTGATGCAGCGGATCATGGTGGACTTGCCGGAGCCGGACGGGCCGCAGACGACGATCCTCTCGCCGCGATCCACGGACAAGCTCAGCTTTCGCAGCGCCTGGAATGTCCCGTAATATTTGTCGAGATTTTCGATCAGCACCGCGGGGCCGCTGGATCGGGGCGAGTTTCCTGAAAGCACGTAAACGCCCCCTATCGTTCGCCGACCGACATACGGCGCTCGAGAAAAGCGCCATAGCGGGACAGGCTGAACACGAAGATGAAGTAGATGAAGGCGATGAAGGCATAGACCTCGACATAGGCGAAGCGCCACTCGCCGGTGCCGTAGGCGGCATTGCCGGAGGCCAGGATCTCGAAGAAGCCGACGATGATCACCAGCGAGGTTTCCTTGAACGAGATCACGAACTGGTTGATCGTCGCCGGCAGCGCATTGCGCATGGCCTGCGGTAGAAGAATGCGGCCGACGCGCTGCCAATAGCGCATGCCAAGCGCCATGGCTGCCTCTTCTTGCCCACTGGGAACGCCCTGCATCCCACCCCTGACGATCTCCGCCTGATAGGCGGAAAAAAACAGGGCCGAGCCCAGGATCACCCGGTACAGCTTGTCGCCCACCAGCCATTGCGGCAGTGCGAACGGCAGCACGATGGCGAAGGTGAACAGGATCGAGATCAGAGGCAATGAACGCACCCCGTCGATAATGAGGCCGGAGGTGCGGGAAATCCATGGCAGGCCGGAGCGGCGCAGCAGCGCCAGGCAGATCGCCAGCGGGAAGCCGATCAGGCAGGTGGTCACGAAGATGAACAGGGTCAGCGCCAGTCCGCCCCAGGCCTCCTCGCCGACATAGGGCAGACCAAGCACGCCGCCCTTCATCAGCACGTAGAAAAGCGCCGTTCCGGCTCCCCATACGAGTGCGATGCGGCGACCCGACCAGAAGGCTGGAACGCAACTTAGCACCGTCATGACCACGACGATCAGGCAAGCCAGGGCCGACCGCCACTGCTCGTCATAGGGATAGAGGCCGAACAGGATGATGCGCCATCGCGCGGCAATGACCGACCAGCAGGCTCCCGCCGCCGCCTGGCAGGCTTCGGGTCCGCCGCTCGTCGTGAAGACAGCCGAGAAAACCGCCCAATTCAGGAGCTTCCAGGCCAGGAAGACCATGACCGCCAGGGAAGCCAGCGACAGCAATGCCTGCAGGGGCGTCGCAAAGAAGCGCCGCCTCAGATCCTCGATCTTGCCAATGGCAGGAGGGGCGACAACGACCATTTCCATCCCTCACCCCCTCAATTGGTTGCCCTTGAGGGCGATTGCTTTGTTGATGCGGTTGAAGATGGCGGCGAGGCTGAGGTTGATGACGAGGAAGCCAGCCATCAGGATGCCGATCGCTTCGATTGTCTGGCCGGAATGGTTGATCGTCAGCGCCACGATCATGAAGAAATCGGTGAAGCCCACCGCGATGCCCATTGTGGTCGCCTTCATCAGCCAGACATACTGGTTGGCGAGGATTGGCAGCATGGCGCGTAGTGCCAGCGGCAGCCGCACCAGCATGAAGACCCGCCACGGGCCGAGGCCCAGGGAAAGAGCCGCCTCGACCTGGCCCTTGCCGACAGCCTTGAACCCGCCGCGCACGATCTCGGCGATGTAGGAGCCGCCATAGATGGCGATCGCGATGGCCAGTGTCGCAAACTCCGGCGGAATGCGCAGGCCGCCTCGCAGATTGAGACCTTGCAGCGCCGGAAAATCGAGCAGCGGCGAGTCGGCCAGGCGGCCGGCCACCAGAACGATGGCCGCGCAGGCAAGTGCCGCCGCCGTGCCGGCAAGCTGAATGCCGCCACGCTGGCCGACCGGCAGGCTGAGGCGCGATGTCCTGCCCAGCCAGATCGGCAGCGCGATGGCGGCAATCACAGCCAATGTCGCCGCAGCGAGCGCGGCGCTGCTGACATTGGGGAACGGGATGTAAAGCCCCCGGCTGGTGAGGAGAAAGCCCCATCCCTCATGCGCGGCGCGCGGCGTCGGCAGATGGGTGATAACGGCATACCAGAAAAAAACCTGGAGGATCAGCGGGATGTTTCGGAAGATGTCCACATAGGTGCGGCCGAGCAGCCGGGCCAATTCGTTCGAGGAAGTCCGCGCCAGGCCGACGATCGTTCCGACGATCGTCGCCAGCGTCAGGCCGACGGTTCCCAGAAACAGCGTATTGATGATCCCGATGAGGAAGTACCACCAATAAGGGTCGTTGGCCGTGGCGGGCAGCAGCGAGAAGTTCAGGTCCCAGCCCGTCGACTTGAACAGGAAGTCGAATCCGGAGGTGATCCCCTGCGCCGCCAGGTTCTGTCTGGCGATCACAATGCCGGCAAGCACCATCGCGGCGATCGAGCCGACATACAGGATCTGCAACAGTGCGTTGCGGACTTTTTGATTTCTCAGCAGGCTGACCATTCAGAAATCCTTCCCGAATTGCCGCGCGGTCCCGCCCGGCGGGAGCCGGGCGGGACCTGGAGCGGGATGCGTTCAGAACGGATCAATCAACAACCAGCGGGAACAGGACACCGCCATTGTTCCACAAATTGGTCAGTTCGCGATCCATCTTGTAGGGCGAGTCCTTGCCGAGATCGCGATCGAAGATTTCGCCGTAGTTGCCGACGTTCTTGATCACCTTGTAGGCCCAGTCGTCGGAGAGCCCGAGACCCTTGCCCATGCCTGGCGTGACGCCGAGGAATTTGGCGACCTGCGGTGAAGTCGGCTTGGCCTTTATCTCGTCGACGTTCTTCGAGGTGATGCCTTCCTGTTCGGCGAAGATCAGCGTGCTCAGCGTCCAGTTGGCGATGTCGACCCAGTTGTCGTCGCCTTGCCGCATGATCATGACTTCAGGCTCGACGGCGAGCACGTCTGGCAGGATGACATGGTCGTCGACCTTGCTCTTGGCGATGCGCGCAATGGCCAGTGTCGGACCCCACTGCGCATAAAGATCGCAGCGTCCCGAGAAATAGGCCTGCTCGAGCTCCTCGGTCTTCTCGATGAGCACCGGTTCGAGCTTGATGCCGAGCTTGGCCGTATAGGCAGCGACCTGCTGTTCCTGCGAGGTGCCGGCGGGAATGCAGATCGTGCCGCCTGCGGCATCCTTGAGCGACTCGAGGTTCAGCTCCTTGTGCGCCATCACCTTGGTGGTACCGAGATAGTAGGACATCGAGAACTGCAGCCCAAGTTCGGTGTCGCGGCTGAGCGTGCCGCCCGAGGCCTTGATGATGATGTCGACATCGCCGGACTGCAGGGCCGGCCAGCGCTGGGCCCAGCTGATCGGAACGACCTTCAGCTTCGCCGGGTCGCCGAACACGGCCGCGGCCACCGCCTTGCAGAGGTCGATGTCCATGCCCTTCCAGTTGCCCTTGTCGTCCACCTCGGCGAAGCCGAGATAGGAGCCGTCATGGCCGGTGCAGTTCAGCATGCCGCGTGCCTTGAGGGTTTCGAGCGTCTTGCCGCCGGCGGCTTCCGCCGGCGCCGCAAAATGCACGAGGCCAAGGGCCAGGGCCGAAGCCCCCCATTTCATCATTTTCATGTTCCGTCTCCACTGTTGAGGTTGTTTGGTTTCTTGTTGTTGGAGACCCGAAAGGCGTCTTTCAGGCCTCGGTCTCGAAGCCGCTTCTAGTCGGAAAGCGGGGCCGGTTTCGGTAACGAGGAAATCGTGAGGTCGCCGCGCCAATCCTGCTGAGCCAGCCATCGGTGAAGTGCCGCGACCGCCTTCACGCGCAGATGTCCGCGCGGGACGACAAGATAGAAGCCCGGGACTTCCTCCGGCTTCATGTCGGCAATGGCGTCGCGGCCGATCGGCGCGACCAGCGTGCCCGCCCGGAAATCTTCCTCGGCGTCGATGACGGAAACCAAGCCCACACCTATGCCTTGCAAGGTCGCCCGGCGCATGGTCGCGGCGTCGTCGAAGCTGATGCTGCGGTCGCCATCCGTCAGCTCCACGCCAAGGTGGCGCAATATGTCCGGCCACAGACGCTTCGACTTGACGGTGTCGAGCAACGTGAACTGTGTCAGATCATGCGCCGACTTGATCCTTTCGCCGATCGCCGGCGTGCAGCAGATGATCTTCGGATCCGGCACCAGCAACGTGGTTTCATAGTCGGACCAGTTGCCGTAGCCCCACTGGACCGTCATATCGATATCGTCGCGCCCGAAATCGGGCAGGTCGACCACGGTCGTCAGGCGCAGGTCCGCGCCCGGCAAGATTTCCCGGAACAACGAAAGCCGCGGCAGGAGATAATGCGTGGCGAAGTATGGGCTCGCATTCAGGTTGATGCGGTCCCGATAGTTCGACTTGGTGACGCGGCGAACGCCTTCGGCAAACTCGTTGAAGCCGGCTTTGACATAGTGCGACAGAAGAATGGCCGACTCGGTCAGTTCGATCGACCGGCCCTTACGCTCGAACAGCGTTACCTGGAGCGTATCCTCCAGAAGCTTGATCTGCTGTCCGACGGCCTGCGGCGTGACCAGCAATTCATCCGCCGCCTGCCGAAAGCTCTTGTGCTGCGCGACCGCGTGGAACACGCGCAGAGCATTCAGCGAGGGAAGGCGCAGCTTGCCGGTCATCGAAAATTCCGTTCCTTTCCCTGCTTGTGGCCCGGTCGGTCATGCACTGCCTCGGTCATGCACTGCCAGAGTTCAGTCGCCCGCGGCGAAAGAGACTTAGGCGTATATGTAACCACCTGAAACAATTACGTTTTCACCGGTCATGTAAGTGTTCTTGGGGCTGCCCGTCATCAGCACCCATTCGGCAATCTCCTTTGGCTCGGCACCGCGGCCGAGCGGGCTCGCCTTGGCCAGTTCCTCCAGGAAGCCGAGCGCTTTCGCCTTCTCCGTCGCCATGCCGGCCGGCGCCACCGAATTCACCAGAATGCCGTCCTTCGCCACGTGATGGGCAAAGGATCGGGTAAGGCTGACGACGGCGGCCTTGGTCGCCGCATAGTGAGCGTTCTGCGGATGCGCCTTGAAGGCGTCGACCGAGGTCAGGTTCACGATCCGGCCGCGGACGCGGCTCTTCGGCTCCTGCGATTGCATGTGGCGAACCGCCGCCACCATCATGTGGTAGGTGCCCTTGATGTTGATGCCGTTGGAGGCATCCCAGTCGGCGTCGGTGATTTCGAGGAGCGGGCGGCGAGGGTAGATCGCGGCACAATTGATCAGCGTGTCGACGCGCCCGAGTTTCGAAACGATCGCCTCGAATGCGGCGTGGCACTGTGGGCCTACCTGGATGTCGCAAAGGGCGGTCGCGGTAGGCAGTCCGCTGGCCTTCGCGGTCGCCAGCGCGGACTCGGCGGCTTCCTGGTTGATGTCGATGATGCCGATCTTTGCCGCTCCGGCCTCGACAGCCATCTCGGCTAAGAGGGCACCGAGGCCGGCACCACCGCCAACGATCAGAACGGAAAGATCTTTCATCCCAGTTTTCCTTACTTGGTACCGCTTGGCGAGGTTGGCCAAGTCGGCATGATGTCGAAACGGGTAACGTCGGCCCACGCGGGGAGCCCAAGCACAGCGACGACCATCCTGGCCACGTCATCCGGCTGCACCACTTTGCTGGCGTACATGGCTGCGCGCGCGTTGGCGTCGAGGATGTCCTGGTAGAGCTGCGTCTCGACACGGCCGGCAACGATCTCGGTGACGCGTACGCCCGATGGGGAGAGGTCGGCGCGCAGCGCTGCTGCAAAGCCTGATATCGCCGCCTTGGTCGCTGAATAGACGGCAATGTTGGAGTATGCCGCGTGGCCCGCTGTGGAGCCGGTGAACAATACATGCCCGGACTGCCGCTCGCGCATTTGCGGGACGACGAGGCGCGTGAGCAGGATTGCCGCGCTGAGGTTCACCTCGAGCGTGGTGTCGATGTCAGCGATCTTCATATCGGCGAAGTTGCCGAGCGGCGGCATGACCCCGGCATTGTTGATCAGCACGTCGATGGTGAGATCCGCCAGGGCCGCTTCCAGGGCCTCGCGGTCGGTGACGTCGACGGCAATCGGCACGATGCCGGGCCGCTGTGCCTGCAGCTCCTTGAGCGCGGCCTGGCTGCGCCCGACCGCATAGACGTCGTAGCCGGCGTCGCTCAGCGCGATCGCGATGGCCCGCCCTATGCCGCTCGTCGCACCGGTGATGAAGGCTGTCGTCACGTGGGCTTTCCTGATTGTCTGTTTTCAGTTTGCGGCCCGGGCCGATGCCGCGAAACCAAGAAAACCAGCAAAAAGGAAAGATAAACTTTCGAAAATTTCGGATGCCTCCAAAATCCGTTGGGGTGTTCGGATAACCGCAGCAGCCGAAAACCCAAGGAAACGCTGGCAAGCTGGCGCCTTCAGCCCTTGGGAAACCCGCGCAGCCGGTGACGGAACAAAAAACACGGCTTTCGCAATGGATGTCTAATTTTCGGCCCAGGCGCGCCGATGCGATCGAATTCGCGAGGCCTCATGCGCCTGTCGAGACAGCCTCATCCGCCTGTCGAGACAGGCCTTTTCATGTCGGTGAAAAGTGAGGCCGCCGCCGCCTTCTGCTCGGCTTCGATTGCCTCCACGCCAGAGGCTCGGGCCAGGGCGCGCACCCGCCCGAGACTGTTGTGCAGGTGCTTGCGCATGGCCTGGCGGGCGGCGCGGCCATCCTGCCTTTCGATGGCGTCGACGATTGTCCTATGTTCGCTGTGTATGCGCGCGTAGTAGCTGTCCTTGAGTTCGGGCGTGACCAGATAGCCGAGCTGGAAGCGCGGGACGATCATCGGCCCGAGATAGCTTAGGAAACCGTGAATGAATTCATTTCGTGCCGCCTTGGCGATCGCCAGGTGGAAATCATAGTCGTAGTGGATCTGGACGACGGCGGGATCGGCCTGCTGGGCGTCGACCTGTTCCATCAAGGTGCGGATCGCGCTGGCTTCCGCATCGGTGCGCCGTTCCGCGCACAATCCCGCCGACTCCACCTCGACGCTCAACCTCAGCTCGAGCAGCGCAATGGTTTCCGGCAAGGTCCTGAGCGCTTCGTCCGGTATCGAGAAGTTGCGCGGCGCCGGCGTCTCGCTGACGAACATGCCGCGCCCCTGCTGCGGCACCACCAGGCCTTCGGAACGCAGTCGCGCCACAGCTTCCCGCACCACGGTGCGGCTGACATCGTACTCGGCGCAAAGCTCCGCCTCAGTCGGCAATTGCGCGCCGGGCAGCAGCTGTCCGGAGCGGATCTTCTCGGACAGGCTCTCCGCCACGACGGTGGAAAGCGGCTTGCGCTTCGTCATCAGTCTCCCTCTCGCCAGATTCGGGATGATGCCCGAACCGGCAGGACCATTCAAACCGCCGCGGTGACGATCAGCTCGACCAGCATTCCGGGCTTCGCCATCCGTCCTTCGCCCGATGAGCGCGCCGGTGCGTGCTCCCCGGGCATCCAGGCGTCCCACACCGCATTGACCTCGTCGAAATCCCTGATGTCGTCCAGCCACATCTGCACATGAAGGATGCGGGTCTTGTCCGTGCCCGCCTTGCCAAGCAGCGCATCGATCTTGCCGAGCACCTCGCGCATCTGGTCGGCCGCGGACTGGCCGGGCCTCGCGACCTGGCCGGTGAGGTAGAGCGTGCCGTTATGGATGACGCCATGGTGTATGCGGGTATCGAAGTCGAAGCGCTGGATGTCGCTCACTGGCGAGATATTGATCACTGGATTATCCTTGTCAGATAGCCGGCGTTTGCCGGATGGGATTTCCCTGCAGATATTGTGCGTAAGGCGCCTGAACCAGCCAGCCGGCGTCGACCGGCAAGGTGACGCCGGTAATCGAAGCGGCGCGCTCCGAGCAGAGGAACAATGCCGCCTCGGCGACGTCGCGCGGCTCGACGAAGCGTCGCAGCGCCGTGGTGGCCTGTATGGCTTCGGGGTTGCGTTCACCCCTGGCGATCTTGGTCTTCAGACCATCGGAAAGTGTATAGCCGGGCGCGACCGCATTGACGCGAACGCCATGCGGGCCGAGTTCGGCGGCGAGGATCTGGGTCAGGGCCAGGACCGCATGCTTTCCCGGCGTGTAGGCGGGCAGCGACAGCGGCGCGAAAGAGGCGAGCGAGCCGACATTCAGGATCGCGCCTCGCCGGGCGGCCGACATCAGCCGGCCAAACACCTGGCACCCCAACAGCGTGCCGCGATAATTCACCCGCCACATCTTCTCGTCCTCGTCCAGATCCTGATCAAGGACGTACTTGCCGCTCTGCAAGATGCCGGCGCAGTTGACGACGACGTGAGGCGTGCCGAACCCGTCGCTGACAATCCGTGCCAGAGCCTCGACTGAGCCGCTATCTGCGACATCTGTCTGGACAAACAGCGCACGCGGCGCGCCCGCCGCCTGGCAGGAGCCGGCCGCCTCATTGCCCCTCGTCGCATCCCGGCCGGAGACGACCACATGATAACCGTCTTCTGCGAAGCGCTGCGCGATAGCGCGTCCGATGCCGGAGGTGCCGCCGATGACGACGGCAGTCGGTGTCTCAGCCATGGCCGCGGTCCTTGCCTTCGATGTCGAAGAATTCGGACATCGCCCGGACCTGGAAATCCATCATCGGGCGTCCCGGTTGAACGCGGCAGCCGATCCCCTTGGCCGCCCGCAGCAGAGCGGTTTCCGCAGGCTCCATGATGATGTCCACGACCGTCATATCCGGGGTCAGCCGGCTGACGTCAAGCGGCAGCGGATCGCCGGCATGCATGCCGACAGGCGTGGCGTTGATCGCCATATGCATGCCGGAAGGCTCGGCCTCTCCGACCTGGATGCGGCATTTCGGGAACGCGCGGCCAACCAGCGCCGCCAGTTTCCCGGCGCGCGCCGTATCGATGTCGGTAAGGCGGATTTCGTCGGCGCCGGCTTCCGCGAGACAATAGGCGAGCGAAGCACCGGCGCCACCGGCACCGACTTGAAGAATGCGGCGGCCGGCGATCTGATGCCCGTTCGCCTTGAGCGCATCGATGAAGCCGACGCCGTCGAAATTGTCGGCGTACCAGCTGCCATCCGGCAGCCGTCGCACCGAGTTGGCGCTTTCCACCCGCGCGGCGCGGTCATGCGCGGCGGAGCATTTGTGGTAGACCGCAACCTTGTACGGCACCGAGATGATCACGCCCCTGATATTCTCGGCTGCCGTGATGCCGGCCCAGAAGGTCTCAAAATCCTCCGGGCGGCAGCTCAAGGGCACCATGAGGCTGTCGAGGCCCTTCTGCTCGAAGATCTCGTTGAATATGCCGGGGCTCTTGGCGTGGGCCACGGGATGGGCCAGCATCACGAAGATCTCGGCCTTGCCGGTTCCGCGCATCGGTTTTTACTCCTTTTCTTTTGACAGTTCGTGGCCGCTGAGGATCTCCAGCGCCCGGACGAGAGACGAGTGATCGGCCTCGGCGCCACCTGGATGGGCCGAACAGGCATTCATCAGTTGCTGCGCCATGGCGGTGTTCGGCAGCGCCACGCCAAGGGCGCGGGCACTGTCAAGCGCCAGGTTGAGATCCTTCTGGTGGAGCTTGATGCGAAAGCCTGGGGCGAAGGTCCGGTCGATCATGCGCTGGCCATGCACTTCCAGGACGCGGGAAGCGGCGAAGCCACCCATCAGGGCGCCGCGAACCTTCGCCGGGTCGCACCCGGCCTTGCTGGCGAAGACAAGCGCTTCGGCCACGGCCTCGATGTTGAGCGCGACGATGATCTGGTTGGCGATCTTGCAGGTCTGCCCGGCGCCATTCTGCTCGCCGATCAAAGTGACGTTCTTGCCGAGTGTCTCAAAGATCGGCAGCGCCCGCTCGAACTCGGCGGCCGGGCCGCCGACCATGATGGTGAGGCTTGCCGCCTTGGCGCCGACCTCGCCGCCCGAGACCGGGGCGTCGAGGTAGCCGGCTCCCTTCTCTCGCAGTTTCGCCGCGAACGCCGCCGTGGCGATGGGGCTGATCGAGCTCATGTCGATGACCAGCTTGCCGGCTGACAGTCCTTCCAGGACGCCGTCCTCGCCCAACAGGACGCGTTCGACGTCAGGCGTGTCGGGCAGCATGGTGACGACGATCTCGGACCGCCGTGCCACTTCGGCGGCGGACGCGACGACCGATGCGGTCAGGCCCTGCGGTAGAGGGGAGCGATTGAGAACGGTGACGATCTCATGCCCGGCATCGGCCAGGTGGCGCGCCATCGGTGCTCCCATGACGCCAAGCCCGATGAACCCGATCCTCATTCTCCAGCTCCCATTTAAAAGTCCGTACATCGCATCTTGCAGCGTTTTGTAGCCATATGATATAGGACATCATACAAATTTCAATCCAGATGATTGGAGATGATCGCAAGATGCAAGAACGCGTCAACACGCTGAAAGCTGCCACAGCGGCTGGCCAGGCTCACATCGGCATCTGGTGCTCGCTGGCTTCGGCGCTCACCACGGAGATCGTCGCCGGCTCCGGAGCCGATTGGGTGCTGATCGACGGCGAGCACAGCCCCAACCATCTGCGCAGCATCATGGCGCAGCTTCAGGTGATGGGCGGCTTCGACAGCGAGGCTGTCGTCAGGCTGCCCTCCGACGATCCCAATCTGATCAAGCAGGCGCTGGATATCGGCGCACGCAGCCTGATGATCCCCAATGTACGAACCGCCGATCAGGCCCGCGCCATCGTCGCGGCCATGACCTATGCGCCCGGCGGATTTCGCGGCTTCTCGGTCGGTCACCGCGCCAACGCCTTCGGCCGCATCGCCGGCTACCACGCCAAGGCGCGTGAGCAGCAACTTCTCGCCGTGCAGATCGAGGA
>NZ_RZTC01000024.1:41306-66147 GCF_004023165.1 Mesorhizobium sp. M7A.F.Ca.MR.176.00.0.0
GATCGAGGATCAATTGGGCGTGGCGAATGCCGCCGAGATCGCGGCGGTCGACGGCGTCGACGTTCTCTTCGTCGGTCCCGGCGATCTTTCCACCAATATGGGCGCGATGGGCAATCCCGGCGCGGCACATGTCCAGGAGGCAATCTCGTCCGTGCGCAAGGCCGCGACGGCGGCAGGCAAGGCAAGCGGCATCCTGGCGCCGGCGAAGACCGATGCCGACCGCTACCTTGCCGAAGGCTTCACCATGGTTGCCGTCGGTTCGGACCTTGGCCTTCTTGCGCGGGGCTCGGATGCCCTGATCGCTTTGTTCAACCAGTAGCTTGGAGTCGGAGCCATGGGGATCCCGCCTTACAAAGCGCCATCGCGCAACGCCTACGACATCGTCATCGTCGGCGGAGCGGTTGTCGGCTCGTCCACGGCCTACTGGCTGAGCCAGGCGCTGGGCAGCGGTGCCTCGATCCTCGTGGTCGAGCGCGATAGCAGTTACGAGTTTTCATCGACGGCGCTGTCCACCAGCGCGATCCGGCAGCAATATTCCAATCCGATCAATGTGAAGATCAGCCAGTTCGGCATCGAGATCATCCGCGGATTTCAGGAGCGTATGGCACCTTTCTACAAGGACGAACCGGCGCCCGACCTCGGCTTCAAGGAGCATGGATATCTTTACTGCTGTTCACCCGACGGCGTCGAAGCGGCCCGCGAGCGCGTCGATCTGCAGCGCAGTTTTGGGGCCCACACAGTGTTCCTCGAGCCGGGCCCGCTGAAGGATCGCTTCCCCTGGCTCAATGTGGAGGATCTCGGTGGCGGTTCCTGGGGGGCTAGGGAAGAGGGCTGGTTCGATTCCGTGGGGCTGATGAACGGTTTCCGCCGCGCCGCCCGCGCCAGCGGCGTCGAGTATATCGACAATGCAGCGACAGGGCTGGATATTGCCGATGGACGGGTCATCTCGGTGCGCCTCGCGACCGGACAGACGGTTCGTTGCGGAACATTGGTCAACGCCGCGGGCCCGCGCGCGCAGCAGGTGGCAGCCATGGCCGGCCTGTCGATCCCGGTCGCGCCCTACAAGCGCTACAGCTTCGTCTTCGCCAGCGCCAACCCGATCCCCGGCCGGATGCCCAATGTCATCGACCTTTCCGGAACATTCGTGCGTCCCGAAGGCGAGCTTTTTCTCACCGGCAACACGCCGCAGGGCGACGGACCGGCCGGCTACGACGACTTTGAAATGCATCATGAAGAGTTCGACGACCACATCTGGCCGGCACTCTGGCACCGCATTCCGTCTTTCGACGCACTCAAGGTCCAGACCAGTTGGACCGGCCACTACGAGTACAACATGCTCGACCACAACGGCATCGTCGGCTTCCACCCGCAGGTGACCAATTTCATGTTTGCCAACGGCTTCTCGGGGCACGGGCTGCAACAGTCGCCAGCCGTGGGCCGGGGAGTTTCAGAACTTATCGTTCACGGGGCTTTCCAGACGCTCGATCTGTCGCCATTCTGTTACGAGCGCATAGAGCGCAACGAGCCGTTCCTCGAGGAAGCGGTGATCTAGGGCGAGACGATCGACCACCCCGTTTTGATTTGGCGATGCAATTGACTACGGGACGTCGGTCGTGTTCGAGATTGCACCAAGCACAAGCGCCCCGGTTGTCCTCCTGGCCTCGAGATCGCGATGAGCGTCGGCAGCCTGCGCCAGATCATATTGCCTGGGCGCGCCTATCTTGATCACACCTAGGTGCAAACTGGCGGAGAGAGCGGGATTCGAACCCGCGTTACGGTCTCCCGTAAACACACTTTCCAGGCGTGCGCCTTCAACCACTCGGCCACCTCTCCGTCCATGCATGTCGCGTCGGCCGGTTTTGCCGCGCGGATTGGGGAGATGCACCTCCCTTGGGGCAAGGCGGAACTTCCGCCGTCGGCGCCGCCAACCAGCGAACGCCCTTCCCCGCACCTGAGCCGTCGAAGCAACAGGCGCGGGGCTCATCTAGTCGATCCGGCGCCGAATGCCAAGCCATAACGGCAGTCTATTCGCTTTGCCGGCCACACAGTGTTTCACAACGCGGCCGGCATGCCCGTTTTTACGGGCGCCGCCGCTGCAATGGTGTGCACAGGCACGACCGCCGGGCCGGCCGCCCTTGACTTCCCCCAAAGTTGCCTGTCGGGTGCCGAGGCTTTGCGGGGGCATCGTGCGCACATGACATCGAGCAATGGACAGACGCCAGTCAGGCGGCCGGACAGCGGGCTTTCCTTCGTGCCGGTGGGCTGGCTCGTCTTCGTCATGGCGTGGTCGGTCTACGGCCTGATCTCCGTCTGGCCCGCGGTCGGCGCCACCGGCCTGCCAGACAGCGTGTTTTACCTTGTCTATGGCGGGCTCGCCGTCGACATCGTCACCATCCTGTGGGGGCTTTACCTGCTCGGCCTCGCCTTCGGCCGCTCGGCCCGTTTCCCGCGCCAGTTCACCATCTGGCAGGTCGCCACAATCATCTGGCTGGTGGCCTGGCAGGCCTGTGCACTGACGATTTCGGATTTCGTCTTTTCGGGCCAGGCGCTTGCCATCACCGCTGCTCAAATCGCCATCGGGTTCCTCTGCATCTATCTGCTGCGCCGTGGATCCGAAGCCGATGCCGTTTATGTCAATCCGGAAACCGAAAGCCCGCCTGTCTTCGTCTCGGTCGTCGCCGCGCTGCTCGGCATCGTCCTGGGCGCGGTCATCGGCGCCGTGGGCGGATTCGCCATCGGCTCGGTGATCGCTGATGCCACCAAGATGAGCTGTTTCGAGGGCGCCTGCGGCTATTTCGCCGTGTTCACCGGCTTGGCCGGCCTGGTGATCGGCGCCATTGGCGGCGGCGTTTTCGCCGTCTGGCGTGTCCATCGGCGCAAAAGGAAGCCGGCCGCATAATTCGCGCAGAGCAACGAATCCGGGTTCACCCGGTCTTTGAAGACTTGGCCGGCACGTCGGTTTGCGAGGCACCAAACGCAAAAACCCGCCTGTGCGGCGGGTCGTCGGCGCAAGTCAGCACCATGTCGAAATTGTTAGCATAGCTGCCCTCACATGTCAATGAAAAGCTACCCGACCGACTGTCGTCCGGCCTTCTGTTGACCTGAGTTTGGAGTCTGCAAATTCGCGTATGGCGATTGCGATCCAGCCATGCGCATTCTATCTCTGAAAGGCCCCTCGGGAGGGGACCAGCCCGGAGGAGGGTTCTGATGTTTCGCTTCGTCTTTCGTCTTGCCGCAATGATCGCGCTGTCGATTTCCGTCATCATGGCGGTGCTCGACGCGACACGCACCGTGGCGGCCTCCGTGCTGGTGCTGACCCCGCTCAACACCAGTTGGCTGGCGGTCTCGCCCGACACGAGGGCCGCCTTCGAAACCTTCATCCGAACCAAGGCCAGCCCGCTGCTGTGGGACGGCGCCGTCGCCTGGGTGCTGAACCAGCCGGGCTTCGCCGTGTTCGCGGTGCTGGCTTTCCTGCTCTATGCGATAGGCTACAGGCGGCCACCGCGTGCTGGGCAGTTCGCCGCCACCTAGAGCATCGGACCCAAAAGCGGTTGCCGGTTTTGGGAATCCGATGCTCAAACAAAGCCGCCGTCATGCGGCTTCTTGCGTTTCACCCGGAGAGGAGCCGCGCATGTTCTTTCTCAGCGACATGCTGAACAAGAAGCTCAATCTGCCGAAGCCCTCCGAGGCCCTGCCGGGCCGCGCCAGGGCGATCCCGACCGCATCCAGGCACAAGGTCTTGAAAAGATCGCTCAAGGGTCCTTATCCCGAGAGGCTGGAGACGGCGATGTTCGGACTGGGCTGCTTCTGGGGTGCGGAGCGGCTGTTCTGGCAGATCGAAGGCGTCTGGGTCACGGCCGCCGGCTATGCCGGCGGCTTCACGCCCAATCCGACCTATCAGGAGACCTGCACAGGGCTTACCGGCCATGCCGAAGTGGTGCTGGTGGTCCATGACCCCGAGATCGTCTCCTATGCTGGGCTTCTGAAGCTGTTCTGGGAAAGGCACGACCCCACGCAGGGCATGCGCCAGGGCAATGATGTCGGCACCACCTATCGCTCCGCGATCTACACGAGCGACGAGGCGCAATTGCGGGCGGCGAGCGCCTCGCGCGATGCGTATGAGACCTCGCTGCGCGGTGCCGGCCACGGCAGGATCACCACCGAGATCGCGCCGGCGGCCGAATTCTACTTCGCAGAAGCCGATCACCAGCAATATCTGGCGAAGAACCCTTACGGCACGTGCAACCTCAAAGGCACCGGCGTCGCTTGCGTCATCCCTGTCACCGCGTCCACGTAACACTTGGCGCAAGGACAAGCTGCGGTGCGGCTTGCCCGCATCAAGCTTTTCCAAAAGGTCAAAATTCCGCGTGAATTTTGTTTCGGGCCATGCCAGATTGCCGCCGAGCGGGAGGGAGTACACTCCTGGCTGACGTCGTATGCCTGCCGGAGAACCGGGCAGGCATGCGGTGCATAACGGAAAAAATAACCGACAGGGTGTGGATCACATGAAACGTATCGTTCTCGGCCTCCTGGCCGCAACCGCAATGGTTCTTCCGGCTTTCGCCGCGGATGTCCAGCCGGCCATCCTCTATGATCTCGGCGGCAAGTTCGACAAATCCTTCAACGAGGCTGCCTACAACGGCGCCGAGAAATTCAAGACGGAAACCGGCACGGCCTACGTCGAATTCGAGGTCTCCAATGCCTCGCAGCGTGAGCAGGCGCTGCGCCGCTTCGCCGAGGACGGCCGCAACCCGATCGTCATGGCCGGCTTTGCCTGGACGGACGCGCTGACCAAGGTCGCCGCCGAATATCCCGACCTGAACTTCGCCATCATCGACGACCAGGTCGATCTGCCGAACGTGCGGTCGCTGAAGTTCAAGGAACAGGAGGGCTCCTACCTCGTCGGCATCCTGGCGGCGATGGCCTCTAAGTCCAAGAAGGTCTCCTTCGTTGGCGGCATGGATATCCCTCTGATCCGCAAGTTCGAATGCGGCTATGTCGGCGGCGCCAAGTCGGCGGGTGCGACTGATGTCATCCAGAACATGACCGGCGACACGCCGGCTGCCTGGAACGATCCGGCCAAGGGCGGCGAGATCGCCAAGACGCAGATCGACCAGGGCTCCGACGTGATCTACGCCGCGGCAGGCGGCACCGGCGTCGGCGTGCTGCAGGCGGCGGCAGATGCCGGCAAGCTCGGCATCGGCGTCGATTCCAACCAGAACGGCCTGCAGCCGGGCAAGGTGCTGACCTCGATGCTGAAGCGCGTCGACGTCGCCGTCTACACCGCCTTCATGGACGGCAAGAACGGCACCTTCAAGGGCGGAGTCGAGAATCTGGGCCTCAAGGAAGGCGGCGTCGACTACGCCATGGACGACAACAACAAGGCGCTGGTGACGGACGTGATGAAGGCGGCCGTCGAAAAGGCCAAGGCCGACATCATTGCCGGCAAGACCGAAGTGCACGACTATACAGCTGACAACGCTTGCCCCTATTGAGCGGCACGAACACACAGACATGACCTGCAAACCGCCGGGCGCCAGCCCGGCGGTTTTGTCTTTACCGGATCGAGCGAAACGCTCGCTCCGTGCCGGCCACCGTTTCGGGATACAGATGCAGCCAAAGATCGCACCCATGGGCGAGCACGACGTAGCAGCGGTAGCCCAGCTGCGCCTGGCCACGTTTTTCGAGGGAACCGGAAGGACGCTCGGGGAAGATGCGGCAGGGCTTCGTGGCTTGATCGCCGGTGACGGCTTCGAGGCGGCATTCGTTGCCCGGATCGGCGACACCCCGGTCGGGACATGCCTGCTGGTCCGCCACGAGCTGGAGCCCGTACATGATCTGACGCCATGGCTGGCCGGGTTGGTCGTCGATGCAAGGTATCGACGCCGAGGCATCGCCACCGCGTTGGTCAAGGCAACGGAAGCCCATGCGGCGTCACGGGGCGTCGAGATGCTCCATCTCTACACATGGGATGCGCGTGATTTCTACGCGGCTCTCGGCTGGAATACCGTTGAGATAAGCGGCTCGGACGGCGAGAAGATGGCGCTGATGTCGCGCCGCCCTCGCCTATAGCAGCTTCGCGACGAGACAGCCCAGCGCGAACGCCACCATCAGCCCGGCGGCAGCGACAACTCCGCGCCGGCCGCCAAGCGCGTGCACGCCAATGCCGTATGGTGGCCGGGACAGGCTTCGGATCACCGTGCGCGGTTTGACCTCATTGCCGCCGAGCTCGACGCTGCGCATCTGAGGTAACTCGGCTAGGCGTTGGGTAACCAGTTCCCAATGCCTGCCAGGCAGCAGGTCGCGTTTTCCGTAACGGTCGAAGAAATACATCTGCTCGGCAAGTCGCGCGACTGCGTCGCGGAAGGCGGGATCGACCTCCAGGTCACGTTCGGCCCGTTCGCGGTCTTTGTCGTTCATAAGACCGAGCACATATTCGCCGGCCCGCGCGATGCGATCGCTTTCACTGACCAAGGCGTGCACCTTCCCTTTTTCCTCACCAGTGCGGTGGCTTGGTTACCGGCACTTCATCTCCTGTCTGCTCCTCCAGCGCCAGGAAGCGATCCGTCAGCGCGTCGAGCTTGCGCTGCATGCGCTCGATCACCTTCCACTGCTCGGCGATCTGGCCGGACAGTTCCTCGATGGTCTTCTCCTGCTCGGCGGCGCGTATTTCCAGCGTCGTCAGCCGGTCGGCGGGCGTGATCATGTGAATTCCCCAATCTTCACCGCGATGACGTTCACCGCGATGTCGTTCACCGCGATGTCTTGCGCCGTGATGCGAATTTCGGCGCCGTCATACTAGCGAATGTGAAGGCCCCGGCCACGTTGCAAATTGACAAGCGCACCGGGATTTGTCGAGAGTGAACCGGCTCCGCCAATTGGCACGGGCGGAGCGTCATGCTAGGCGTTTTGACCAAGCGATAAAAAAATAAGAGTGGGACAGGCTGCATGGCGCAAGCCGCAATCGAGTTGATCGGCATCAACAAGAGTTTTGGTGCGGTGCGCGCCAACCGGGACATCAATCTTGAGATCGGTCGCGGCACGATCCACGGCATTGTCGGCGAGAACGGAGCTGGCAAGTCGACGCTGATGTCGATCCTCTACGGCTTCTACCAGGCCGACAGCGGCGAAATCCGCGTTGGCGGCCAGCCGGCCTCGATCAAGACCCCCAATGACGCCATCGCGCTCGGCATCGGCATGGTGCATCAGCACTTCATGCTGGTCGACAATTTCACGGTGCTGGAGAACGTCATCCTCGGCGCCGAAAGCGATGCGCTCTTGAAGAAGAGCATCGCCAAGGCACGCTCCGAACTGGAGCGGCTTGAGCGCGAATACGGGCTGGAAGTCGATCCCGATGCGATCATCGAGGAGCTGCCGGTCGGCCTGCAGCAGCGGGTGGAGATCCTGAAGGCGCTCTATCGCGGCGCCGAGATCCTGATCCTCGACGAGCCGACGGGCGTGCTGACGCCGGCCGAGGCCGACCACCTGTTCCGCATCCTCGGGCAATTGAAAGACCAGGGCAAGACGGTGGTGCTGATCACCCACAAATTGCGCGAGATCATGGCCATCACCGACACCGTGTCGGTGATGCGCCAGGGCACGATGGTGGCGACGCGCGAAACCAGGAAGACGACTGTCGAGGAACTGGCCGAGCTGATGGTCGGGCGGCGCGTGCTCTTGCGGGTCGAGAAGGGCGAGGCCGAGGCCGGCGCCGTCAAGCTCGCTGTCAAGAACCTGACGGTGAAGGATACGCGCGGCGTAACCATGGTCGACGACATCTCCTTCGATATCAGGGCCGGCGAGATCGTCGGCATCGCCGGTGTCGCCGGCAACGGACAATCCGAACTGCTCGAGGCGATTTCCGGCATCAGGCGTGCGGTGTCCGGCTCGGTCATGCTCGACGGCAAGCCGATCGACCTGACCGGCGCCGCCGACCCGGGCGAACTGCGCGACCGCGGCCTGGCCCATGTGCCGGAGGACCGCCATCACGTCGGGCTGGTGCTGGCCTTCGAGGAGAACGAGAATTCGATCCTCGGCTATCACGATGATCCCCGTTATTTGAAGGGGCCGTTCCTCAACATCGATGCCATCCGCAACGATGCCAGGGACAAGATCGCCAAATACGACATCCGCCCGGCCGACTGCCGGCTGAAGACCGCCAATTTCTCCGGCGGCAACCAGCAGAAGATCGTGCTGGCGCGGGAGATGGAACAGGACCCTGGTGTTCTGATCGTTGGCCAGCCGACACGCGGCGTCGATGTCGGCGCCATCGAATTCATCCACAAGCGCCTGATCGCCATGCGCGACCAGGGCAAGGCGGTGCTGGTGGTGTCGGTCGAGCTGGACGAGATCCGTTCGCTGTCCGACCGTATCCTGGTGATGTTTGCCGGCCGCATCGTCGGCGAGCGCGGTCCCGAAGCGACCGAGGGCGAACTCGGCCTGCTGATGGCTGGCATCGAGCACCAGGAGGCAGCACTTTGAGCGCGCCTTACGCCAAACTGCCGGCCTGGGCCGACTATGGCCTGATCCCGCTGATCAATCTGTTCGTCGCCTTCGTCGTCGCCGGCTTCGTCGTGCTTCTGGTCGGCGAGAATCCGTTGCGCGCAGCCGTCATCCTGGTCGAGGGCGCCTTCGGCAAAGGCACAGGCATCGCCTTCACCCTCTTTTATGCCACCACCTTCATCTTCACCGGGCTTTCGGTGGCGGTGGCCGCGCATTGCGGCCTGTTCAACATCGGCACCGAAGGGCAGGCCTACATCGCCGGCCTCGGCATCGCCATCGTCTGCCTGAGCTTCGACAGCACACTGCCATGGTGGCTGACCTTCCCGCTGGCGATCATTGCCGCGGCGGCGGTCGGCGCATTGTGGGCGCTCATCCCGGCCTATCTGCAGGCCAAGCGTGGCTCGCACATCGTCATCACCACCATCATGTTCAACTTCATCGCCGCCTCGATCATGGTTTACCTGCTGGTCGGCCCGTTGAAGCCAGCCGCCTCGCAAGCGCCGCAGACGCGTAACTTCCTCGCCGGCGCGGAATTGCCCAAGCTCAACTGGATCATCGAGCTGTTCGGCGCCAAGATCCGTTCGGCGCCGCTCAATGTCACCTTCCTGCTGGCGCTGGTCATGGCCTTCCTGGTCTGGCTGCTGATCTGGCGCACCAAGCTCGGCTATGAAATGCGCACCTACGGTCACAGCCCGAAAGCGGCACGCTATGCCGGCATCTCCGAAACCCGCATCATCATCACCGCCATGATGATCTCGGGCGGGCTGGCCGGCATGATGGCACTCAATCCGGTGATGGGCGATCAGCACAATGTCGCCATCGACTTCGTTTCCGGCGCCGGCTTCGTCGGCATCGCCGTGGCGCTGATGGGCCGCCTGCACCCTGTCGGCATCGTGCTGGCGGCGATCCTGTTCGGCATGCTCTACCAGGGCGGCGCCGAACTCGCCTTCGAGATGCCGGCGATCAGCCGCGACATGATCGTCATCATTCAAGGCCTGGTGATCCTGTTTGCCGGTGCCCTCGAGCACATGTTCCGGCCCTACATCCAGGCGCTGTTCGCCTCGTTCAGTCCGCGATCGGTGGGCATGGAAGCGGTCAAGGGGAAAGGTGCCTGAGATGGATGTGTTCAACGCGATCATCCAGACACTGGACTCCACCATCCGCCTTTCGGTGCCGCTGCTGCTTGCCTGCCTCGCCGGCCTCTATTCGGAACGCGCCGGCATCTTCGACATCGGTCTCGAAGGCAAGATGCTGGTCGGCGCCTTCGCCGGCGCGGCCGCCGCTTCCGTGTTCCATTCGGCCTTTCTCGGCCTCGGCATGGCCATCCTGATCTCGGTCGCCTTTGCCATGATCCACGGCTTTGCCTCGATCACCCATCGCGGCAACCAGATCGTCTCCGGCGTGGCGATCAATTTCATCGCCGCCGGCTCGACCATCATCCTCGGCCAGGCCTGGTTCCAGCAGGGCGGGCGCACGCCGGCGCTGCAACCGGGCGAGCGCTTCGAGGCCATCACCTTGCCGGGCGCCGAGGCCATCCGCGGCGTTCCGATCATCGGACCGATCTATGCCGAGCTCCTGTCGGGCCACTCGATCCTGGTCTATCTTGCCTTCCTGATGGTGCCGTTCACCTGGTGGGTGCTGTTTCGCACCCGTTTTGGCCTCAGGCTGCGCGCCGTAGGCGAGAACCCGGCCGCCGTCGATACTGCCGGCATATCGGTCGCCTGGCTGCGCTACAGGGCGCTGATCTGCACCGGCATCCTCACCGGCATTGCCGGCGCCTACCTGTCGATGGTGCAAAATGGCGGCTTCGTGAAGGACATGACCGCCGGCAAGGGCTATATCGCGCTGGCAGCCTTGATCTTTGCCAAGTGGAAGCCGGTCAACGCCATGTTCGCCTGCCTTCTGTTCGGCTTCCTGGACGCGGCGTCGATCCGCCTGCAGGGATCACCGCTGCCCATCATCGGCAAGGTGCCGGCGCAGTTCATGCAGGCGCTGCCCTACATCCTCACCGTCATCCTGCTCGCCGGCTTCATCGGCAAGGCAATCCCGCCACGCGCCGGCGGCGTGCCTTATGTCAAGGAACGTTGAGCGACGGGTCGGCTTTGCGCCGGGTTTTGAACACGATCATCGGAGAGAACACCTGAATGTCGCATGATCTGTTCGAGGCCGCCAAGGCCGCCATGGCCAAGGCCTACGCGCCCTATTCT
Organism: Mesorhizobium sp. M7A.F.Ca.MR.176.00.0.0; assembly: GCF_004023165.1. Classification (NCBI taxonomy): domain Bacteria; kingdom Pseudomonadati; phylum Pseudomonadota; class Alphaproteobacteria; order Hyphomicrobiales; family Phyllobacteriaceae; genus Mesorhizobium; species Mesorhizobium sp. M7A.F.Ca.MR.176.00.0.0. The sequence continues at coordinate 52,016 of NZ_RZTC01000024.1, forward strand.
AAGTTTCCGGTCGGCGCTGCCTTGCGCACCGAGGACGGGCGCGTCTTTACCGGCGCCAACATCGAAGTCGCCTCCTATCCGGAAGGCTGGTGCGCCGAGACCACGGCGCTCGGCCACTACATCATGGGCGGCGGCGGCAAGATCGTGGAAATCGCCGTCATCGCCGAACGCATGGCGAAATGCTCGCCTTGCGGCGGCTGCCGGCAGCGGCTGGCCGAATTCTGCCAGCCGGAAACAAAGCTCTATCTCTGCGACAATGCAGGTGTGGCCGAGACCGTGACCATGGGCGACATGCTGCCTTACGGTTTCCGCGGCGATATTTTGAAATGAACAACGGGCTCAAATGAACAGCTGGCAGCGATGACGGAAAAAACCCTGGATCATCTCGTCGAAAGGCTGGACGGCTTGGCGCCCGCCACGGCACTGGTGCTCGGTTCGGGCCTCGGCGGTCTGGTCGACCAGATCGAGGGCCCGATCCGCATCTCCTATGCCGACCTGCCCGGTTTTCCCAGAAGCGGTGTCACCGGGCATGCCGGCGAGGTGGTGGCGGGGCTGTTTGCCGGCGTGCCGGTGCTGATGCTGTCGGGCCGCGCCCATTACTACGAGCACGGCGTTGCCGCGGCGATGCGGCCGGTGCTGGAAGTGCTTGCCGGCATCGGCATCACGAAACTGATCCTCACCAATGCCGCCGGTTCGGTCGATCCGGACATGCCGCCGGGCTCGGTGATGCTGATATCGGACCACATCAATTTCTCGGGCACCAATCCGCTGATCGGCGAACCAAGCGACCGGCGTTTCGTCGGCCTGACTGAAGCCTATGATGCCGGCATCCGCCAGGCCATCGAGCGGGCGGCAAATGCGACCGGCACCACCCTGCACAAGGGCGTCTATATGTGGTTCTCCGGCCCATGCTTCGAAACGCCGGCCGAGATCCGCATGGCGCGCATCATGGGCGCCAATGCGGTCGGCATGTCGACCGTACCGGAGGTCATTCTCGCCCGCTTCCTAGGACTGCGCGTCGCCGCCTGTTCGGTCATCACCAATTTGGCGGCCGGCATGACCGGGGCCGAGCTATCGCACCAGGAGACCAAGGACATGGCACCGGTAGGCGGCGCGCGGCTCGCAACGATCCTGCAGCGCGTGTTCCACGACGGACTGCTGGAGACCTGATGCTTCCCCAGGAAATCATCCGCCGCAAGCGCGATGGCCTCAGGCTGTCGGAAGAGGAGATCGCCGGCTTCGTCGCGGGCGTGACGTCGGGCGCCGTCACCGATGGCCAGGCCGGCGCCTTCGCCATGGCGGTGTTCTTCAACGGCATGAACCGCGACGAGGCCGTGGCGCTCACGCTGGCGATGCGCGATTCCGGCGATGTGCTCGACTGGTCGGACCTGCCCGGCCCGGTCACCGACAAGCATTCGACCGGCGGCGTCGGCGACAATGTCTCGCTGATGCTGGCGCCGATCGTCGCCGCCTGCGGCGCCTATGTACCGATGATCTCGGGCCGCGGCCTCGGCCACACCGGCGGCACGCTGGACAAGATGGACGCCGTCCCCGGCTACATCAGCCAGCCCGACGTCGCGCTGTTTCGCAAGGCGGTGCTCGAAACAGGCTGTGCCATCATCGGCCAGACCGCCGACCTCGCGCCCGCCGATCGACGGCTCTATGCGATCCGCGACGTCTCCGGCACGGTCGAATCGGTGCCGCTGATCACCGCTTCGATCCTGTCGAAGAAGCTGGCGGCCGGGCTGCAATCGCTGGTGCTCGACGTCAAGGTCGGCAACGGCGCCTTCATGGAAAAATCGCGCGACGCCACCGCACTCGCCAACAGCCTGGTTGAGATCGCCAACGGCGCCGGACTAAAGGCTTCGGCGTTGATCACCGGCATGAACGAGCCATTGGCGTCGGCCGCCGGCAACGCCGTCGAGGTGCGCAACGCCGTTGATTTCCTCACCGGCCGGTATCGTGACCGTCGGCTCGAGGACGTGACGCTGGCGCTGGCCGCCGAAATGCTGCAGTCGGCCGGGCTGGTGTCGTCCAACCAGGATGGCATGCGGCGCGCCACCGAGACACTCGCCAGCGGCCGCGCCGCCGCCACCTTCGCACGCATGGTGGCCGCGCTTGGCGGCCCCGCCGATTTCATCGAGAAACCGGAAAAGTATCTGCCGGCGGCGGCGATCGAATTTGCCGTCAAGGCGACCGCAAACGGCTTCGTCACCGGCATCGCCACCCGCGATATCGGGCTCGCCGTGGTCGGCCTGGGAGGTGGACGCACGCGGCCGGACGACAAGATCGACCCCGCGGTCGGCATCACCAGGCTGTTGCCGGTCGGTGCGGAGGTTGGGGCCGGCGAGACGCTGGCGCTGATCCATGCCCGCTCATCGGCCGATGCCGAGGCCGCCGCGGCTACCGTGCTTTCGGCCTATACGGTCGGTCGGCGCCTCGAAGCCGCCCGCCGACAAGTCGGTCATCCGGCGGATTCTGCCGCGCGGTTGAAGCAATTCCAGGAAAAGTGGTGGACCGGTTTTCCCGGGAAAGCGCATAGCGCTTTCCCTTGGAAATTGCGGAAAACGAATAGCCTTACTGGACGAGCAGCAGCGTGCCGTTCTCGACCTGGTATTTGTCGAGCCGGTTGAGAAAGCTCATGCCGATCAGATTGGTGCGCAGCGCCCTGTCGTCGAGCACGATGGTCTGGACGTCATTGACCGTGATGTTGCCGATCTGCAGGCGGTCGATCATGGCCACGGCCGCCTTGATGGTGCCGTTGGCCGTGTTGACCTCGTGGCTGAAGTCCGAAGCATTCAGCGACAAGCCGATTCGGCGTGCCGTCGACATGTTGATGGCGACCAGCGTGGCGCCGGTGTCGATCATGCCGTCGACCTGGCGCCCGTTGAACTTGAAAGCCGATGAGAAATGTCCGCGCTCGTCTGCCGCGACGACCACCTTGCGGCCCATCGGCAGCGGGGCCGCGGGCTTGTTGGGCACCGATGCCAGATTGACGTCTGGTTGGGCTTCGACCGTTTGTTTGCCCGGCACCGCCGACCTCAGCAGGTTTTCGACGAGTTGCGGATTGGACTGATACACGATCGGTATCGATGCCGATGAACCGGCGAAAACGGCGAGGATCAGAAGTTTGCGCAGCATGGATCGGCCTCGCCGCATGACCCCCGGAAATCGGGATCGATTTTCGGAAAGGCTCACGCGCAAATCAAAGTGCTACAGCGTCCTTTGCGCGTCCGAAATGGACGCGCGGCGCCGTAGTGACAGCCGATCGTTAGACCCGGATGGTGTTTGCCGCTTTAACGCGCGTCAAAACCGCGCCTTTGCGTAAACGTTTGGTAAATCGCACCAGGTGACTTTGCCTGGTATTACTTGGTCCCGTACATGCGGTCGCCGGCGTCGCCGAGGCCGGGCATGATGTAGCCCTTCTCGTTGAGTTGGCGGTCGATCGAAGCGGTGAAGACGGGAACGTCCGGATGCGCCTTGAGAAAGCGTTCGATGCCTTCGGGCGCCGCCAGCAGGCAAAGGAAACGGATGTTGGTGGCGCCGCGCTCTTTCAGCTTGTCGATCGCCGCGATCGCCGAATTGGCGGTGGCCAGCATCGGATCGACGACGATCACCAGCCGGTCGGCGAGATCGCTCGGCGCCTTGAAGAAATATTCGACCGCTTCCAGCGTTTCGTGATCGCGGTAGAGACCGACATGGGCGACGCGGGCCGCCGGAACCAGGTCGAGCAGGCCTTCCAGCAAGCCGTTGCCGGCGCGCAGCACGGAGGCAAAGACCAGCTTCTTGCCCTCAAGCGTCGGCGCTTCCATGGTTTCCATCGGCGTCTCGATGGTCGTCGTCGTCAGTTCGAGGTTGCGGGTGACCTCGTAGCCTAGCAGCAGCGAGATTTCGCGCAGCAGCCGGCGAAAGCCGGCCGTCGAGGTTTCCTTCTTGCGCATGATGGTCAGCTTGTGCTGGACAAGCGGGTGGTCGACGACGGTGACGCCCTGCATGGTGTTCTCCTGATGCCTGCGCCCGAAAATGCGCGCATGGCCCTTTCGGACGCGCCGCGCTTCAAGCTGCCTGAGCGAACCCTAGCGGCAATGCGCCGGCCAAGGAACCGCTGGCCCGCACCGACCACAGCTTTGTCGGCGGAAATCAGCGTGCCGCGCTGTTCAACCGGGCAAGAAGCGCGGTCTTCGTCTTTCTATCGACAAAAGCGGCTTCGATGGCGGTGCGGGTGACGGCGGCCAGCGCCTTTTCGTTCATCGAGAAATGCTCGGCGGCAATGTCGTATTCCCGCTTCAGCGAGGTCCAGAAATAGGGCGGATCGTCGGAATTGAGCGTCACCTTGCAGCCGGCCGCCTGCAGGGCCGGAAATGGATGATCGGCGAAACTGTCGAACACTTTGAGCGCGATGTTGGAACCGGGGCAGCATTCCAGCACGACGCCCTCGTCGGCGATGCGCCGGACGAGGTCCGGGTTCTCGATGGCGCGCACGCCATGGCCGATGCGGGACGGACGGATATGATCGAGCGCCGCCTGGACCGTCTCCCAGCCCGTCAATTCGCCGGCATGGATGGTGATGCCGAGCCCGGCCTCGCGGGCGATCTCGAAAGCCCTGACATAGTCCTCCATATCGCCGATGCGCTCATCGCCGGCGACACCGAAACCGGTGACCAGCGGATGCCCGCAGCGCGCCGCGAAGCGCGCCGCCTGCTCGATCGACTCGACGCCGACATGGCGCACGCCGGTGACGATCATGCGGCCCTCGATGCCGGTCTTGGCCTTGGCGCGGGCCATGCCTTCGCCGAGCGCATCGGTATAGGCCTTGGGCGACAGGCCGGCCTTTTTCGCGTGGTCCGGCGAGGTGAACACCTCGGAATAGATGGCGCCGTCGCGAGCGAGACTGGTCAGATAATGGTCGGCCAGCCGCGCATAGTCCTCCTCGGTCCGGAACAGATCGGCGGAAAAATCATAAGCCGCCAGGAAGGAGGTGAAATCATGCCAGACGAAGGAACCGTTCTGGATATAGGGCGAGGTGTCCTTGCCGTATTTCTGCGCCTGGCGGATGACGAGTTCGGGCGCCGCTGCCCCTTCGATGTGGCAGTGCAGTTCCGCTTTCAAAGGCATTCAACCATCCCGTCGATCCGTCCAGGTCTCGAAAACCCGCCACCTGGAAGCGCGGCTGAACACCGCGCCTTAAACAATAGCGCCCGCACCATCGATCGGCTATGGTCCCGCCGGTTTTATGACGGATCAAAAAAATGTCAGTTGAGAGAACCACGGCCGCGGGCGGCATGGAAACCTCCTATGGTTTCAAGCGTGTCGGGGCTGGCGACAAGCAGTCCCTGGTCAACGATGTTTTCCACAAGGTCGCCAACCGCTACGACCTGATGAACGATCTGATGTCGGCCGGCCTGCACCGGCTGTGGAAGGACGCCATGGTCACCTGGCTCAATCCTCCCAAAAGGATCGGCTGGCGCGTGCTGGACGTTGCCGGCGGCACCGGCGACATCGCCTTCCGCATCGTCGATGCCAGCCACGGCAATGCCCATGCCACCGTGCTCGACATCAATGGCTCGATGCTGGCCGTCGGCCGCGACCGGGCCGAAAAGAAGGGCCTGTCCGGCAACACCGATTTCGTCGAGGCCAATGCCGAGGAACTGCCCTTCCCTGATGCCACATTCGATGCCTACACCATCGCTTTCGGCATCCGCAACGTACCGCGCATCGAAGTGGCCTTGGGCGAAGCGTTTCGCGTGCTGAAGCCCGGCGGGCGCTTCCTGTGCCTGGAGTTTTCCGAGGTCGAGATGCCGCTTCTCGACAAGGCCTACGAAGCCTGGTCGTTCAACGCCATTCCAAAGATCGGCAAGATGGTCACTGGCGACGGCGAACCCTATTCCTATCTGGTCGAATCGATCGCCAGGTTTCCCAATCAGCAGAATTTCGCGACGATGATTTCCCGCGCCGGCTTCGACCGCGTTTCCTTCCGCAACTACTCCGGCGGTATTGCAGCACTTCATTCGGGCTGGAAGCTTTGAGGCCGGGCCGCATTTCTCACAACCGACGCGTGCTATGCCGGTTCAAAGAGCCGGCAGGATTGGCGCTGCCATGAGCAATGTCAGTGCAGGATTCCGGCTCGTAAGGGCCGGCTGGGTGCTGGTCCGCGAGGGTGTCGTCGCCGCTCTGCCGGGTGAGGAACTGTCCGGCCTGCCGAAGTTCGGATGGCGGATGGCGCGGCTGTTCACCCGCCGCCGCGCGCTGGCCTATGAGCGCAGCGACCGGCTGGCCAAGGCGGTCGTCCGGCTCGGTCCGTCTTATGTAAAGCTCGGCCAGTTCCTGGCGACACGGCCCGACGTCGTCGGCAACGACATGGCGCTCGATCTCGCCACGTTGCAGGACAAGATGCACACCTTCCCCCGGGCCGAGGCCATCGTGGCGATCGAGGCTTCGCTCGGGCGCAAGATCGGCGATCTCTATACGCAATTCGGCGACCCGGTCGCCGCCGCCTCCATCGCCCAGGTCCATGCCGCCGACGCTGTCCATGACGGCATTGCCACCAAGGTGGCGGTCAAGGTGATCCGGCCCGGCGTGCGCCGCCGCTTCTTCCAGGATCTCGAAAGCTATTTCCTCGCCGCTCGCCTGCAGGAGAAATACATCCCCTCGTCCCGCCGGCTGCGGCCGGTCGAGGTCACCCAGACGCTGGCGCAGACCACCAAGATCGAGATGGATCTTCGCCTCGAGGCGGCGGCTCTCTCGGAACTCGGCGAAAGCACCAGGGACGACCCCGGCTTTCGCGTGCCGTCCGTCGACTGGGAGCGCACCGGCCGCGACGTCTTGACCATGGAGTGGGTCGACGGCGTCAAGATGAACGACATTGCCGGCCTGGAAGCCGCCGGCCACGATTTGAAGGCGATCGCAGCCAACCTCATCCAGTCGTTCCTGCGCCACACCCTGCGCGACGGCTTCTTCCATGCCGACATGCATCCGGGCAATTTGTTCGTCGAGGCAAACGGCACCATCGTTGCCGTCGATCTCGGCATTGCCGGCAGGCTCGGCAAGAAGGAGCGCCGCTTCCTCGCCGAAATTCTCTACGGCTTCATCACGCGCGACTATCTGCGTGTCGCCGAGGTCCATTTCGAGGCCGGCTATGTGCCGCGCCAGCACAATGTCGCAGCCTTCGCGCAGGCGATCCGGGCGATCGGGGAGCCGATCCATGGCCAGCCGGCCGAGACCATCTCGATGGCCAAGCTTCTGACGCTGCTGTTCGAGGTCACCGAACTCTTCGACATGGCGACGCGGCCCGAATTGATCCTGTTGCAGAAGACCATGGTGGTGGTCGAGGGCGTGGCGCGCACGCTCGACCCGGCCTTCAACATGTGGAAGACGGCCGAGCCGGTGGTCGGCGACTGGATATCAGGCAATCTTGGGCCGCGTGGCATGATGATCGATGCGCGTGACGGCGCCCGGGCGCTGCTGACCCTGGCCCGCCAGATTCCCGAGCTTGCGGCGCGCACCGACCGGCTGTCGCGCGAGATCGACCTGATGGCCGAGCACGGCCTGCGCTTCGACGAGACCACCGCCGACGCCATCGGCAAGGCCGAGGCGCGCTACAGCCGCTCCGGCCGCTGGGCACTCTGGGTAATTGCGCTGACGCTGGTCTATATCGCCTGGAAGATCATCTGAGTGCAGGCAATGACAGCAATGCTGTCATTGCAGTCGGAAATCGAGATCGCTATATTCTACGTAGGAGTGTGCATATGGCGAGGATTACCGTCCGCAATCTGGAAGACCATGTCATGCGGCGGCTACGCGAGCGCGGCGCCGCGCGGGGCGTTTCCATGGAGCAGGAAGCGCGGGACGTGCTCGCCGCATCCGTTGGGCTGCCGACCACAAAAGGGTTCGACCGAACGGGTTTGGCATCTGGGGAAAAACCCAAGGATCAATCAATCGCAAGAATGCAGGAATAGCCATGGGCACCCTGACGATCCGCAATCTCGACGAGGATTTGAAGCAAAGGCTGCGCGAGCAGGCCGCCAGACATGGCGTGTCAATGGAGCAGGAGGCAAGAACCCTGTTGTTGAAGGATGTAGCGGCAGTCAACAAGCACGACGACGATGTCGTCACGGCAGAGGAAATCCTCGAATTCGGTCGACGATTGCGAAAAGTGGACTTCGACCAGAAAAAACTAACGGATGAGCTCTGGTCCTTCATCGAGGAGGACTGACTGTGGTGATCGACACCTCCGCGATTTTGGCCATCCTCAAGCAGGAGCCTGATGCACCGGTGATAGCCCAGCGCCTGTCCGGAAATCAGCTGATGTTTATGAGCGCCGCGACCCTGATGGAATGTGGCACGGTCGTCGTCGGACGTTATGGGGCGGCCGGCACAGCTGAGTTGAGAGGCCTTCTAGAAAGACTGAAAGTCACGATCGTCGCTCTCACTGCCGAACATGCACAGGCCGGCATTGAAGCCTATGCCCTCTATGGCCGCGGCGCTGGCCATCCCGCCAAACTCAACATGGGCGACTGTTTTTCCTACGCCCTCGCCAGGACGCGAAACCTGCCGCTGCTTTTCAAGGGCAATGATTTCATCCATACCGATATCGAACCGGCGCTGAAGCCGGCATGACACTCGATAAGAACTGGTCTTGGGCATGAGCCTCTCCGGCAAGCGCATCCTGCTCATCATCGGCGGCGGCATCGCCGCCTACAAGGCGTTGGATCTCATCCGCCGGCTGCGCGAGCGCGGGGCCGCGGTTCGGGTGGTCATGACATCGGCCGCGCAGGAATTCATCACCACGCTGTCGGCCGGCGCGCTCTCCGCCGACCATGTCTTTACCGAACTGTTCGACCGCCAGGACGAGCACGATGTCGGCCACATCAGGCTGTCGCGAGAGGCCGATCTGCTGGTGGTGGCGCCCGCCACCGCCGACCTGATGGCCAAGCTCGCCAATGGCCACGCCAACGATCTGGCCTCCACCGTGCTCATCGCCACCGACAAGCCGGTGTTGATGGCGCCGGCCATGAACCCCAGAATGTGGGCGCATCCGGCTACCCGCCGCAACCGCGCGACGCTGCAGAAGGACCGCGTCACTTTCGTCGGTCCGGCCAGGGGCGAGATGGCCGAAAGCAATGAAGCGGGCGAAGGCCGCATGGCCGAGCCGCTGGAGATCGTCGCCGCGATCGAGGCACTGCTCGACGTCGGCCCGAAGCCGCTGTCGGGGCGCAGGATCATCGTCACCTCCGGCCCCACGCATGAGCCCATCGACCCGGTGCGCTACATCGCCAACCGTTCGTCCGGCAAGCAGGGCCATGCCATAGCGGCAGCACTGGCCAGGCTCGGCGCCGATGTGCGCCTCGTTTCCGGCCCAGTCGACATTGCCGATCCGGCTGGCGTGAAGACCATCCATGTCGAACGTGCGCAGGAGATGCGCGACGCGGTGGAACAGCTCCTGCCTGCCGACGCGGCGGTGTTCGTCGCCGCCGTTGCCGACTGGCGAACCGAGAATTCAGCCGGTGAGAAGATCAAAAAGGTCGCCGGCGAAGGGCCGCCGGTGCTGCGCATGGTCGAAAATCCCGACATTCTCGCCGGCGTCGGCCATCACAGCCAGCGACCCGGCCTGGTTATCGGCTTCGCCGCCGAGACGCAGGATCTCCTGAGCAACGCCGAGGCCAAACTCAAGAAAAAAGGCGCCGATCTCATCGTCGCCAACGACGTGTCGCAGGGAAGCGGCGTCGGTTCTTCGGGCGTGATGGGCGGCGATCGCAACCGGGTGCGGATCGTGTCAAAGGCTGGCGTCGAGGAATGGCCGGAGATGAGCAAGGACGATGTGGCGGCGCGGCTCGCCGCCTTGATCGCCGAAAGGCTTAAAACCATCATCGTTTGAACCGACGCAGAGACGTTCTGAGGCAGTGACGCACTGCCCTGCCGCGAGACGACATTCAGGCAGCGCTTTAAGTCCTGCGGCTCTACCTCAATTGGTCAAAAGCTGCGCGGTCCGGGCAAGCGCGCCGGCGAAGCCGTTGAGCGGAATGGAAAAGTTCACCGCTTGTCCGGTATCTGCCGCGAAAGCGTCGATCTTCAGTGTGGTGCCTGATTTCAGCAGCGGCGTGACAGTCGCATCGAACACCACCGGCACCAGACAGCCGACGACCTGGCAGGTGTTGAACGCCAGGCTGCCGTCCAGCTTCTGATCGTCGATGGTCAGGCTGACCCCCTTGGCCAGCGCCAGGCCGAACGGCAACGCAAGCGTGCCCGTGGCATCCTCGCCGGTCTTGCTCGACAGCTCGATCGCCAGCAGCCGCTGATTGCTTTGCTTGTTGAATTGCTGATGCGACAGGCTGCAGGTCTTGGCCGTGCCCGATATCTGGCAATTGACCGTCCAGTCGCCGTGGGTTTCAGACAGTGCCGACGCGCCGCCGGGCAACTGCGGCGCATCCGCGGCAGCGGGTGCCGCGACCGCCTTGTCGCTCTTGGTTTGCGCCGCCACGGCCGCCACGCCGACGGTGCAGGCAACACCCAGCATCGCCACGAAATACGCGTACTTCCTCATCAAGATCCCTCCCGCCCGGCTCCGCCTCGGACCAGCTAGAAACTGACCTTGAGAGACGCGCTGATCGCGTTCTGTTTAACCGTTTCGCCGAAGGCGCCATTATATCTGACGGACATGCCGACGCCATTGACGCCGTTCAGCTCAAGGCCGGCGCCGACCCGATAGAGCGGCGAATCGACGGCCTCCGTCAAGTGCAATGCGGGGTTGCCAGGCAGATTCTCCGCCGCCGCGAAGCGACCTTCGATTTCCCACTCCTTGTCGGAAAACTCCACGCCAGCCTTGCCGTAGACGCGAAGGCTGGCAATGTCGCTGAGTGCAATGTCGGTACCGATCTCGAAAGCCGGCGTCGCCGAATAATACATGTTGGCGCTGCCGTCGAAGTTGAAGGCGGCAACCGAGCCCACTTCCTTGCCGGAAACACGCAGCCAGCGCGCGTCGAACTGCAGGGTCCGCTGAAGGTAGGAAACACCCATCTCCTGCGTTATGCCGAGCCGCGCCGAACCGCCGAACTGGGCGGTTTTCTGCGTGTAGGTGACACTGTTGCCGATGCCAGGCAGCAATGCCTCCGGCAGATAATCGCCGATCAGCGTTTCGCCCGGAATGAAGGCCACCTGATCGAGATGCGTATCGCGCTCGCCCTTGAAGGAGCCGGTGCCGCCGCCGACTGCGAAGTCGATGAAGTAGTTCTTGTCGGCATATTTCGCCAGCGCATACGCCTGCCAGGATTCGCCTGTCGTGGCCGACAGCAATTCGCCGTTGAAATCGATCTTCGAGTCGAATTCGGTCCGGCCTATCGTTGCGCCGAGCGACCAGTGCTGGCTGACCTCGCCAATGCCGCCAAGCGACATCGTCTTCATGACGTCGTCTCGGCTGGTGGTGCCGGCCCCAGCGTCGCGGCTGTACTCGGCTTGCGGACTGATCGACGCCCAGACACAGCGTCCGTCGGGATCCTTGTAGGCGGGAACGCCGGTGCATTCGCGCGCCGCCTCCAGCATGATGTCCGTGGAGCGGTTGATCATCTCGAATGTGTGCACGGCATAGTGCGGCGTCAGCCGCGTCAGGGCCGAGCCGAGCTCCATTTCATCGGGCAGGAAGCGCAGCATGTTGATCAACAGCGCCATCGGATTGTCTGGGCTCGAAGAAGCCTCGACATCATCGAGATACTGCGCCATCTGGAAGACGCCGGGATCGGTCGTGCCGGAGTTAGGATCCTGTGCCAACTCCAGGAAAGTCGGATTGTCGGCATAGAGAACCAGATCCGTTCCGCCGACCACCTTGGTCAGGAAATTGAAGCCGACCGCCGGATGCAGCGTCGTGGGCGTGATGCCGGAATCGGTCATCGCCGATCCGGTGGCCAGCACATATTCGGCGAACAATTTGTCGATCGACAGGAAATTCAACGGCGCCTCACCATCGAAGTCTCCGGCCACCGTTAGTGCCAGGGCATCCGTGATCTGGTTGTTGAGATCGACGTCGGTGACGAAGTCGCCCGAGAATATCTGCGTGAAGCCGCCCGTGACATCCACTTTGGCCACGACGCCGATGCCCTGGTTGGTAAACAGCCCGTCATCGGTGAACTTGCCGCCGCCGAGATCGATGGCCTTGAGGCCGACCATCGAGGCGTCGGCGATATTGTGGAAGCTGTTCGTGCCGCCGCCGAGGTCCATGTTGCCGATCACCCGTCCGAGCGTGTCGGCGCTCTTCGAATTCTCCACATGGTCATCGCCCGATGTGCCGGTGATAGCCAGTGGGCTGAAATCGTCCAGAAGCGATTCCAGGATCGCATTCGTCGGCACGACGGGACCGGGCGCCAACAGGAAGGCTTGGAATGCCTGAAATTGCGACGCCTGGATGGTGAAACTCGGCGTTGCCCCCATCGCATAAAGCAGGCTGTGGTTGTTCAGCGTGTTGTCTGCGCGCCCGACAAGCATCGCCGCCACGCCGGTTCCGGCACCGCCGATCGTGTACTGGCCATTCAGGTTGATGGAGATGTTGCCCTTGGCGCCCTTGGCCGTGCTCTCGCCATAGACAGCCACGGAATCCGCACCTTGCGCGAACAGGCTGTCACCCGCCGTCAGATCGACCGCATGGGCATTGCCGTCGCCTGTCGCGCTCTGGCCGAACATCGCATACGAACTTGCGCCCTTGACCCAGACTTGGCTGTCCGTGCTAGCGGCCGACGCCGCAGCGTCGCCGATACCACCTTGCGAGCCGGCCGCCGACTGGCCCATGGCCAGCGAATCCATGCCGCCGGCGCCACCGCCACCGCCCACCGCCTGGGCAACGACGCCGTGTCCACGGTCGCCATCGGTCTCAATGGCGCCGGACTGGATGATGGTTACCTTGCCGCCGGTGCCCTTGGTGCCACCAGGCGTGTTGAAGCCGATGGCGTTTGGCCCGCCGCCGTCGTCGTCGGCGCCAAAGCGGCCGAAACCGGCACCACCGATGCCGCCGCCGCCACCGACCGACTGCGCGATGATGGCGATGGAATCCTTGCCCGTCGTCGTGATCGTGCCGGTGCGGATGACGGTAACATCGCCGCCATCGCCGCCATTGCCGCCGAGACCGCCGATGGCCAACGCATTCGAGCTCTTGCCCTTGGCGTCGCCGCCATAGCCGCCACCGCCGCCGACCGATTGCGCGACCACGCCATGCGCGCGCTCGCCATGGGTGATGATGGTGCCGGAAACCGTGACATCGACCTTGCCGCCATTGCCGCCATTGCCGCCGAAGCCGCCAAGCTGCAGCGCAACCGACTCGTCTCCCGCCGTGTCGGCCGATACCACGCCGCCATAACCGCCGCCGCCGACGGACTGGGCGAAAATGCCGAGCGCTCCATCCTTCCAGGTTTCGATGATGCCGTCATTGTTGACCGTGACATGGCCGCCATTGGAGCCGTCGCCGCTCGGCAGAGAAATCGCGCCGCCGATCGTCATGTCGGCCTCCGAAGCGTTGGCCGCGGCACCCGAAGCACCGCCGCCACCGCCTACCGATTGCGCGAAAATGCCGTGCGAAAGAAAGCCGAGCGTGGTGATCTTGCCATGATTGTCGACGATTACGTCCACCGCTGCTGCCCCCACCGCCCAGCCCGCCGATCGCCAGCGTCACCGACGTTTCCGCGCTGCCTGTCTCGGTCGAGCCGGCGCCCGCCGCGCCACCGCCACCGCCCACCGATTGCGCGAAGATGCCGTGCGAATTATCGCCCTTGGTCAGGATCTCGCCCGACCCGAAATTAGTCACATGAACGGTTTCGCCACTCTTGCCGCCGGTGCCGCCGGCGCCGCCGAGGCTCAAGGTTATGGCCACATTGGAGTCCTTGGCCGAGGTGCCCGAAGCGCCGCCGACGCCGCCGCTGCCGCCGATCGACTGCGCCAGTATGCCGTGCGAATAGGCCTTCTCGGTCTGGATCCAGCCGCTGTTTTCGACATTGACCTTGCCACCGTTACCGCCAACGTTGCCGGACCCGCCCAGTGACAGGTTGACACTGACTTCCGATTCATCGGTGTGACCGGTGCTTTCGCCGGCGCCACCGGCGCCACCGCCGCCACCCACCGACTGTGCGAAGATGCCGATGGAACGCTCCTGCTGGGTC